>JAJQDJ010000222.1 GCA_021202205.1 Erysipelotrichaceae bacterium | reverse complement strand
TTATCCATGTTTTTATATTAATGATGCCATTTTTGAAGTGCGAAACTTGAGTTAAATCATACATAACTATGAGATTTTTATTAATTTATACCTAAAATTTCAAATTCTTGTGTTATATTACTTAAGAACAATCCCGAAGGATTACCCGCTCATCTACTATGTCAATATAGTGGTTATGATAAGGCTCTTATATTGCGTATCACCAATGAATTATTAGAGAAAGATTATATATGTAGAAATTCTAAAGATAATCATAAACAGCGTGGTTATCGTTTGATGCTCACCCCTAGAGGATGGGAATTGAGCAAGGAAGTCGATCAATTAATGAAACGATTACAAACTGCGTTTGAAAAAGATATACCAATTGAAGATTTACAAAAATTTTATCAAATAATTCAAATAATTGCCAAGAATATTGATGAAATTAAATTATAGAATATGAAAGAAGGTTAAACAATGTTAAGTAAAATCAAAGAAAATACAAGAAATATTATTATTTGTCTAGGAGAATTTATTATTGGTATTTTATTATTTATTAACCCTATTGATTTCACATCGGGTATTATTATAGTCGGTGGTATTTTATTATTATGTATGGGTTTAGGTAATATTGTTTCATATTTTAGAAAAGAAGTTAGTTTATCCAATCGTGGCTTATCCACAGGAATTATTTATATTCTATTAGGTGGTTTCTGTATTCTCCAATATCAATGGTTTATTGATACATTTACTATCATTACAATGCTTTATGGAGCCGTTATGTTAGTAGTTGGTATTGATAAAATACAATGGGGTGCAGATTTAAAAAGAAATAAAAGAAAGTATTGGTATTATGGTATCCTAGATTCATTTTTAACAATTTTTTTAGCAATTGTTATATTGATGAGCTCTTCTATGAGTAGTGATATATTATGGATTATTTTAGCTTTATCTTTAGTTGTTATTGCTATTTTTGATTTGGTAACGATTATTTTAGGTGCAAAAGAAAAATACAAAGTAGAGATTGTTGATGAAGTTAAGGTAGAAGAGCCTATTCAAGAAGATGAACCTAAAGAGGAAAGCAAGGAGAAAGTAGAAGAAGTTGATGAAGAGGATATTTTAGTAAAAGATTTTATAGAAACAAAGGATAACCACAATGAAGAAAGATTATAAAAAATATATTTATTTATCATTATCATTATTTATTTTGTGGTTTGTCATTCATTATTGGCACGGTTTCACTGTTATCATCAATTTATTTCTAGCTGCTATAGAGCCAATAATTATCGGTGGTATTATAGCTTATATTGTCAATATTCCCATGACTTTTTATGAAAGACATTTTCCTAAAACAAATAATAACTTATTCAATAAAAGTAAACGTTTTATATGTATGTTAGCAGCTGCTATTTCATTTATAGTTATTGTTGTATTACTCTGTATTATTGTTATTCCTGAATTGATATCAGCTTTAAGTATTTTAGCCAAAGGCATCCCCCAGGTTATTGATTTTATAACTCATAATGAAACAATAGTGGGATCCATACCAAAAGAAACTTTAGCTCAAATTCAAGCTATTGATGAACAACAGCTTATTGATGGTCTTGTATCTTTATTTTTATCTGGTGCTGGAGATATCACACAATCATTAATAAATTTTCTATCCTCTGCAGTATCTACGATTTCTACATTTTTAATAGCTATAATCTTTAGTATTTATCTTTTAACAAGTAAAGAAACATTACTAAGACAAATTCAGCGTTTTATGCATGTATATTTAAAACCGCAAATCAAAAGTAAAATTAATATTATTTTTACAGCATTGAATGATAGTTTTCATAAATTTATTGTAGGTCAGGTTATTGAAGCTGTTATTATTGGCGTATTGTGTATGGTTGGTATGTTTATTCTTAACTTCCCATATGCTACAATGATTGGCATACTCATTGGTTTCACAGCTCTTATTCCTGTGGCTGGTGCTTATATTGGTGCTGCAGTTGGTGCTATCATGATAATGACTGTTTCTCCTTCTTCAGTGATTCCTTTTTTGATTTATATTGTTGTATTACAGCAGTTTGAAGGCAATATTATTTATCCACGTGTGGTTGGTACATCCCTTAGTTTGCCTGGTATTTGGGTTTTAGCAGCAGTGACAATAGGTGGTAGTGTATGTGGTATACTCGGTATGTTTATTGCTGTACCATTAACATCGGCTATATATAATCTTATAAAAATAGATATGAAAGCAAAAGAAACAAATCTCCGATGATTTGTTTCTATTCATATTAGTAATATTTTCTAATTTAGCAAAATAGTGAAATATCAAACATTAATTGTTATAATACTACCGGAGGGAACGGTATGATTAAATGTATAGTTTGTGATTTAGATGGGACACTTATCAGATTTAACGATACAATAGAAGAACGAACACTTCAAATGTTAAATGATTGTATAAATAAAGGAATTGAATTTATTATTGCCACAGGTAGAGATATTAATATGGTTATCGATGTATTGGATCAATATCATTTTGATTGTGATCTTATACTTAATAATGGTGCTCAATATTGTAATAGACAACAAACATTTAACGAAATATATCCTATGGATAATGATGCGTTTATTAAAATAGCAACTATCTTAGATAATTATGGTTATTTATTAGCTATTCATACGAATCATGGGAAATATTCATTTGTTGAGAAAGAAGCTTTTTGGAATTATCATTATGAATTACTGACAAAATCTCATAATGGTGAATTACCTAAAAAAACTTTTACAACAAGAGAAGGCTATTTAAGAGATCTTCATTATGCGCATAACGCTCAAGAAATAGTCGATAAAGGAATTAAAGTCTTAAAAATAGATGCTAGACATAAAGATGCTTATTCTATTCAAGGTGTAAGAGATCAATTGAATATTGATTATTTGGATATATCTTCATCTTTTGAAGATAATATTGAAATTACTTCAAATACTTCTAATAAAGGACTATTGCTAGAAAAAGTGATTCGTAAAAAAGGTTATCACAAAGATAAAGTAGCAGTATTTGGCGATGGTGAAAACGATGCTCCAATGCTTCAAAGTTTTCCATATTCTTTTGCCCCTAAAGCTTCTTCGAGACATGCTTTAAAAGCAGCAACATATAATTTATCACTTACATGTGAGGATGGAGCTGTTTATGAAGGTTTACAAATATTAAAAGATATGAAATTAATATAAAAAGGAATTCATTTGAATTCCTAATGCTTTACAAGATGAACAATGGTATCAAACTTAGCTGTATATGGATAGCTATCAACTGGTATCATTGTTTTTATTTTATAATAATCTTTAATTTCTTCAAGATTTTTTGCTAAAGATGATGGATGATCACTAACAATAATAACATTTTTTATTTTAGATAAAATCATACTTTGAATCATTGTATCAGATAATCCCTCCCCTCTTACAATCATATAATCAAAAGAGTTTTTCTTGCAATAAGTAATCACTGCTTCGTCAATATTTCTACATACAAATTCTACATTATGCTTATGTAACAACTGTTTATTATCATTCGCATCTTGAATATTCTCTTTACGTTCATCTATAGCAATAATATCATTATTCAAAGCTAATTCCAATACGCCTATACCACAATTCAACGATAAAATATGTCCTTCTTCAATCATAGATTGAATCAAAGACAATTTCACTTCTTCCTGATAAGGGTTAATCGGATAATCAGATTTAATAGATATTTGATAACGTTGATTTAAGCAATCAAATGAAAACTTAGAATCACCATATAGCTTAGTATAACCTTTCTTATCAAAATCTTGATATCTTGCCGTATTAATCGTATACCAAATAGCTTTAACACTTGGTATTTGGCTAATACGTTGAATCGCTTCTTCTTTTATACCATCATTACCTGTTACAAATAAGATTTGAATTTGATTTTCAATGAGACGCATACGAATAAAACGTAAACCCTTCTTAAATTTCTCATTATAGTCTCTTACATGACATTCATTAAGAATATCTTCAATTTGCTGTAAACATTCATTAATAAGAGGATTTTGCGTCACACATTGATCCATAAGGGTTAAATATTTGCTTTCTCTTTGATATATACCAAATCTTACTTTACCTTGAAAATATGTTACAGGTAAAGACACAACATCTTTATATCCTAATGTTTGATGAGCAGAAATAGTATTTCTAATAGGTAGATACTTTAATGGCAATTTTGTATATTTCCTTAAAACATCTTTAAGTAAATCTTTTTTATAGATTAATTGTTGATCATATTGATAACAAGTAAGCGAGCATCCTAAACAATGCCCGTCTTCTTTACATATCGTTTTTTGACGATATGATGATTGTTTAATATATTTTACGATTTTGCCTTTATAATACCTAGGATTATTATTATCCAATCCCACTTCTACAACTTCACCTGGTAATGCGTTATCAACAAAACAAACCTTTTTGTTGATATAGCCAATACCTTCGCCATTAATACCTAATTTCTTAATCTCAATCTGAGTTACCTTCATCTTCTAATCTCCTTAAATGTAAAATATTTGTCACATACATCCCAACATAAAAGATTTCTGCAGCCCATTTAAAAACCCATAATATAATAATCACAGATGCCATGGATCCATAAACATTTGAAAAATTCGCAAATTTAAAATAAATACTTAGAGCATAATATAATACCAAATACAATGCACAAGCAACTAGTGCTCCTTGAAAAGAATCTGCTGGGTGAATATGTAAACGTGGTACAACTGAATAAATCACCATAAATACCAATACTAATAAAAAATATAAAAGTATATGTCTGATACCCACCAGATTATACAAGGAATTAAAGATTTCTGCAAGTGGCCCTGTCAATAATACAGCACATACTCCAACAAATAAGAATAGAATCAAAAAAGTAATTTTAAAAGCATACATATAAAAACCTATAGAACTTTCATCTTTATCATTCATAAACATATTTTTAGATATCTGATAGATATTTCCAATTCCTTTCGAAATTGTCCATAACGATACAATAATTGTTGCAAAAGCCATCGTGTTGAGATTTCTTGACTCTAGTACTTCTATTAATATGCTAGCATATTCAGAAGTCACTACCTCATTAATTATATTTTCTAATCCCGCCATGTTTACATTTAATATTGACATAGCCACAGCTAATAATGAAAAACAAGGCACAAGAATCATAACCAAATGAAATGCTAAGGCAGCAGAAGCATAAGAAGGCACAACTTCCCTATAATCCTGAAAAATTTTAAGACACTTATTATATAATTCATCAAAATCATATTTACTTAACTTCAATTTCATCTTGTTGCCCTCCCCACAAGAAACTAATCTTTTTCTTCTATACTCTCTTCTTCATGTAATAATTCTAATTGTAATGTTACAATTCTATTTTTATCAATTTCTTTGATTGTCAATAAAGACTGATTAATCTTTAAAACCTGATTTAATTCTGGAGAGCCATTGCATTCTCCTAAAACCAAACCACCTATAGATTCAAAATCATCACAATTAAAATCCGTACCACATACTTCATTCACTTCATCAATATCTAAACTGCCATCAACCAAATAGATATCATGACCCAAATCAGTAATAGAAAACTCTTCCTGATCATATTCATCATCTATTTCACCAACAATTTCTTCTACTATGTCTTCCATCGTAACAAGTCCACTCATAACACCATATTCATCTAAAACAATGGCCAATGAAACATGTTCTTTACGCATAGATTCAAAAACATCTGATATATTATTAAATTCATATACCACAAAAGATTCACGCATGAAATTCTTAACATCAAAAGACTCTTTATCAATATCTTTAATCAACAAATCTTTGATATGCAAAACCCCTATAATTTCATCATAGGATTCAGAATGAACAGGAATACGAGAAAATTGTGAAGCTCTCACAACTTCCATTAGTTCATCATAACTAATATCATCACTAACACTTTCCACATGAATTCTTGGTGTCATAATTTCTTCAATATCTGTATCACCAAATTCAAATACATTATGAATCATTTCTTTTTCTTCTTCTTCTAATACGCCTTCTTCATGAGAAACGTTAACAATGGTTTTCAAATCCTCTTCTGTCATTGAAGGACCACTGTCTTTATCGCCACCAATCATATGTATAAAGAAGCCTGAAATAACATTTAAAATATAAACAACTGGTATAAAAATAATATTTAATAATTGAATAAAACCACTTAGAAAAAAAGCTACACTTTCTGCATTCTTAGTGGCAATAGATTTTGGGGTAATTTCTCCAAACAATAAAATTGCTAGCGTACAAATACCTGTCGCAATACCTACTCCAATGCCTTCATTACCTAATAAAGAAATCACAAATGATGTTGTCAATGAAGACGCTCCTATATTTACAAGGTTATTCCCTACCAAAATCGTACTTAAAAGACGATCTTGATCTTCCAATAAATTCATAACCCTTATCGCTTTTTTATTCCCTTCTTCAGCTAAAGTTCTTACTTTTATTTTACTTAAGCTCATAAAAGAAGTTTCACTCATTGAAAATAATCCTGACAATACAAACAAAAATAACAATACAATAATCATTACTTTCTGGCTCGAGTCCATTTAAACAAAAACACTCCTTTTTAATTTAAAATTATATATATTTTAACACATTTATGAATATTTAGGAATTATTTTGGTTGAAATATGTACAATTTAATCTTTATGTTGATATTCTTTTAACCAATTCATGAATTCCTTATGCTGCTTATTGCTTTGAGATAAATAAATAATAGGAAATACGATTGCACAAATAGCTATAACACCTAAAAATATTGTTATAAGTATTTGAATAACAAGTATCATTTTCCTCACCTCGTTATTCATTATAAATGAAAACCATTCATAATTCAATTTAAAAAAGTGACAAACCATTTTATCTGTCACTTGTTTTTAATTTCAGAAATGTTAGAATGAAGAAAATATAGAAAAGGAGAATAAAAAATGGCAAACAGATTTGTATTAAATGAAACAAGTTATCATGGTAAAGGCGCTATTAATGAAATTCCTAATGAAGCTAAAGCCAGAGGATTTCAAAAAGCAATGGTTTTTTCTGATCCAGATTTATTAAAATTTGGTGTAACTAAGAAGGTTACTGATTTATTAGATGAAGCTGGCATGGCTTATGAGATTTATTCAGATATTAAACCTAACCCAACTATTGAAAATGTTCAGCATGGTGTTGCAGCTTTAAAAGCTTCTCAAGCTGATTACATTATTGCTATTGGTGGTGGTTCATCAATGGATACTGCAAAAGCTGTTGGTATTATTGATAAAAACCCTGAATTTGCAGATGTAAAAAGCTTAGAAGGTGTTGCACCTACTAAAAATCCTTGTACTCCAATTTTTGCAGTTCCTACAACTGCAGGAACAGCCGCTGAAGTAACAATCAATTATGTTATTACTGATGTTGAAAACGATCGTAAAATGGTTTGTGTTGATGTTCACGATATTCCACAAATTGCATTTGTTGATCCTGATATGATGTCAACAATGCCAAAAGGTTTAACAGCTGCAACAGGTATGGATGCTTTAACCCATGCTATTGAAGGTTATATTACAAAAGGTGCTTGGGAAATGAGCGATATGTTCCATCTTAAAGCTATCGAAATTATATCTCAATCATTAAGAGATGCTGTTGAAAATACACCTGAAGGTCGTGAAGGTATGGCTTTAGGTCAATATATTGCAGGTATGGGATTCTCTAATGTTGGTTTAGGATTGGTTCACTCAATGGCGCACCCATTAGGAGCTTTGTATGAAACACCTCACGGTGTTGCAAATGCAATTATCTTACCAACAGTTATGGAATACAATGCCCCTTATACAGGTACTAAATATAAGGATATTGCTGAAGCTATGGGTGTAGATACCACAGGTATATCTCAAGAAGAATATCGTCAAGCTGCTATTGGTGCAGTTAAAAAATTATCAAAGGATGTTGGAATCCCTGCAGATTTAAAAGAAATTGTAAAAGAAGAAGATTTAGATTTCCTAAGTGAATCTGCTTTAGCAGATGCTTGTTGTCCTGGTAATCCAAGAGATACAAGTGTTCCTGAAATCAAAGCTTTATATCAATCATTGCTATAAGAAAAAGAACCTGTTTAAAGGTCAATGTCATTAAGTTAAGATTTGGTGACATTCCCCTTCTCAAAAATGAGAAGG
>JAJQDJ010000220.1 GCA_021202205.1 Erysipelotrichaceae bacterium | reverse complement strand
TAGACTCTTAGATTATACTATATTTACGCACACGGTGCAAATGAGGTTTTTATTTTTAAAAACGTATTCCTATGTCTTAATCGAATATTGGATAGTATTCGTCTTTGGGATAAAGAATTTGGCGTAGATGGTTATTTTAGATATATTAAACGTTTCATGAATACGAATTATATTGCTAATCATAATCCTGAGTTGTTTTTTAATGATAAAACATAATTAAAATGATATACAATTCATAGTTGTTAACTATGAAATAGTACGTGACAATTTCATTAATACATGTTATATTATGAATTAGGTGGTAGTATGAAAATTTCAACAAAAGGTCGCTATGCATTACGATTAATGATTGATTTGGCACAAAATGAATCACAGGGACATATATCATTAAAGGATGTCGCTAAAAGACAAAATATATCAGTTAAATATTTAGAACAAATAGCATCACCATTAAGTAAGGCGGGACTCATTAAAAGTACAAGAGGCCCTTCAGGTGGTTATTCCTTAGTCAAATTACCTAAAGATTATACCTCAAGGGAGATATTAGAGGTTGTCGAGGGTAAAGTTGCATGTGTATCTTTTTTGGATGGTGATGATATTCCTAGCGAAGATGTTCCGATGATGTCTTTTTATGAAGGATTGAATAAGGTTATTATAGAATATTTAGATTCTTATACTTTAGCTGATTTAGTAGAATTGAATAGTGGTTTTATATGGGATTTTGTCATTTAAAAATGTGCTTTTATAGCACATTTTTAAGGTTAAATTTGTAAAAACGTATTGACTTTTAATTCCTATAGGTTTAATATGCAATTAAGCAATACAATAAAGACGATGAAAAGAAAAGTAATTTATCTTAGATGGTTAGAGAATTCTTGGTTGGTGAAAAAGAAAGATTGACGATAAATGAAAAATGGCCTTGGAGTTGCATATCTGAGCTTATGTTAGGGTATGTCGGGTTCACCCGTTATAGTGATAGAGTATGATGGTACTTAAAGAGGAAATAATCGTGAGGTTATTTTAAAACAAAGTGGTAACACGGGTAATATATCTCGTCCTTAATTGGACGAGATTTTTTTATTGTATTGATAGATAATTTTAGGAGGAGAAAGAGAAATGAAAAAATTATTAAAGGTTTTATTAGCAGGGGCATTTGCATTAACTCTTGCTGGATGCGGGTCTACATCTGATGATAGTGATGATAAGACAATTACAGTAGGAGCTACAGCTGTTCCTCTTGCAGCTATTTTAAATGATGTTGTTAAGGATTTATTAGCAGAAGATGGATGGACATTGGATGTTGTGGAATTTACAGATTATGTACAACCTAATACTTCATTAGAAGATGGTGCAACAATTGCTATTCCTAATGATGGATCTAATGAATCACGTGCTTTAGCATTATTGGCTACAAATGGTTTAATAGAATTAGAAGATACTGACGATTTATATACATTACAAAGCATTACTTCTAATCCACATAACTTTGAATTTGCTGAATTAGAAGCAGCCAATTTACCAAATAACTTAGCTGATGTTGATGGAGCTGTTATTAATGGTAATTATGCATTAGATAGTGGTATTATTGAAACAGCCTATACATTAGTTGCTGAAGATTTTACCGATGAAGAAGCTGAACCATATATTAACTATTTAGTAGTTAAAGAAGGTAGTGAAGAATCTGAAAAAACACAAGCTTTGATTGCCGCATTACAATCTGATGAAGTAGCTGCTTATATTGAAGAACAATATGGTAGTTCAGTCGTTGCTAAGTTTACAACAGTGGAGTAAGCATGAAGGTTATCTATCTTGCTGGTGGGTGCTTTTGGGGAGTCCAAAAGTACCTTAACCAGTTTAAAGGTGTAACTCATACAGTAGTTGGTTATGCTAATGGTCATACGGTTAATCCTACTTATCAAGATGTTAAATCGCAAAGTAGTGGACACAGTGAGACTGTAAAAGTTGAATATGATGAAAATATCTTAACACTAGAAAAACTATTGAATAATTTTTATAAGGTAATAGATCCTACATCTTTGAATAAGCAGGGAGAAGATGAAGATATTTCTTATCGTACAGGTATTTATTATGTGGATGAAGAAGACAAAGAAGTGATTAATAAAGTAACGTCTAAGGTACAGGATAAATATGATAAGAAATTAGTGATTGAAATATGCCCATTGGATAATTTTTATACAGCCGAAGAATATCATCAGAATTATTTGGATAAGAATCCAACAGGATATTGTCATATTCCTTTAAGTTTTTTTCATATGGAGGATGAATAATGATAGATGTACAACATTTAAGTAAAAATTTTGGTGATTTAGAAGTTATCAAGGATGTTTCTTTTCATATAGATCAAGGAGATATTTTTGGGATTATAGGACAAAGTGGGGCAGGAAAATCTACCCTTTTGCGTTGTTTTAATGGCTTAGAGCCATATCAACAAGGAAATGTAACTGTTGATGGTCATGATATTGGAAATCTATCCAAGAATGAGCTCAACGAAGTTAGAAAAGAAATGGGTATTACGATTGTCGTTGTGACACATCAGATGGAAGTTATTAAACAAATATGTAACAAGGTAGCTTTTTTAAAGGATGGGAAGATTTTGTCTGTTGGTAAACCTGAAGAATTGTTAGTAGCACCTAATATAGAAATTCAAAAATTTGTAGGTGATGATATTGAATTCTTGCCTAAAGAAGGTACGAATATCAAATTATTTTTCACTGATACTAATTCATCATCACATACCATTACAGAACTTGCTCGTACACTTGATATTGATTTTGATATATGTCAAGGTAAATTAGAAACTTTTAGGGCAGGTATTATGGGCTCTTTAATTATTAATGTGAAAGAAGCAGATAAAGAACGCGTCTTTAACTATTTAACAGAAAAAGAAGTATTATGGGAGGAAATATAAATGAGTGAAATTATTTTAGAAGCCACTTATGAAACATTGTTTATGGTTATAGGTTCTACATTCTTTGCAGTTGTTTTGGGATTTATCCCTGCTATAATATTAACTTTAACAGCACCTGAAGGACTTCGACCTAACAAGGCTGTTTATCAAGTATTGGATGTTATTGTTAATGCTTTTCGTAGCTTTCCTTTTGTTATATTGATGGTATTGGTTATTCCACTAACCCGTGCGATTGCAGGTAAAGCTATTGGAACAACAGCTGCTTTGGTTCCTTTAACGATTTCAGCAATTCCATTTGTTGCAAGAGTGTTTGAAAGTTCTTAAAGAAGTGTTGATCCAGGTCTTATTGAGGCAGCCAAATCTTTTGGGGCTTCTGATTTTCAAATCTTACGACGAGTTTATCTCAAAGAAGCATTACCTAGTATTTTATCAGGTATTACATTAACCATGATTAGTATTATTGGTTATAGTGCTATGGGTGGTGCACTAGGAGCTGGAGGACTTGGTGATGTAGCTATACGTTATGGTTATCAATCATATAAGATGCCTTATTTGGTTGTGACAAGTATTGTTTTGATTATTATTGTACAAATTATTCAAAGTATTGGAAATTACTTTTATAAGAAGTTATCTTAGGAATACACAACATGGGTATTCCTTTTTCCTTGACTAATTTATGATGTATCATGTACAATAAATACACGAAAGCATCGAAGACGTTGCACAGGAGGAAATATGGATATATTAATGGTTGATGGATTAGGCGGAGGCATCGGTAGAAGTATTATTGAAACTATAAAAAATGAGTGTCCTCAATATTATATTATAGCTGTAGGAACAAATAGTTCAGCTAGTGCTAATATGAAAAAGGGAGGCGCTGATATTATTGCGACAGGAGAAAATGCTGTTATATATAATGCCTCACATACCTCTATCATTATTGGTCCACTAGGAATCGTTTTTGGTAATTCCATGCATGGTGAAATAACACCAGCTATGGCTAGTGCTATTAGCCTAAGTGAAGCTAAAAAATATCTGTTACCTATATCAAAATGCAATGGCATCATTATAGGTGTCGAAGAAAAGAGTATACAAGAGTACATTAATGAATTAGTCAATATATTACGATAATCCCTGATACATGAAGTATGAGAAGAAGCTTAGGAAAGCTTTAGAAGGGGTTAAGAAAAAATGAATGTTTTAATGCACATGGCGGATGGATTAATATCTGTACCAATAGGTTTTATTTTTGTTGTTGTTGCGATAGCAGCCATCGGATATTCTTTAAAGAAAATCAATGAATCTCAAGATGATAAGAAGATTCCAATGATGGCTGTTATGGGAGCTTTTGTGTTTGTAGCGCAAATGATCAATTTTACAATTCCTGCAACAGGAAGTAGTGGACATATTGGTGGAGGTATTTTACTATGTCTTATTTTAGGACAGTATCCAGCCTTTTTAGCTTTGTGTTCAGTGTTATTGATTCAATGTTTGTTTTTTGGTGATGGAGGTTTATTGGCATTAGGATGCAATATTTTCAATATGGGTCTTATACCTTGTTTTATTGTTTATCCGTTGATTGTCAAACCATTACTAAAGAATCATTTAAGTACATCTAGAATTGTTTTATCAAGTATGATAGGTGTTGTTGTTGGATTAGAATTAGGTGCTTTTTGTGTAGTGCTAGAAACACTAGCCAGTCAAATAACAGAATTACCGTTTACTTTATTTGTGAGTCTCATGTTACCAATTCATTTGGTTATTGGTATTGTAGAAGGTATCATTACTTCAGCAGTAGTTTGTTATGTTTATAAAGAAAGTCCACATATGATTGATTATGCATTAGTAGGTAAAGAGTTTAATTTTAATTATAAGAAACTAATTGGAGTCTTTTTAGTATTAATTGTGCTTATTGGCGGAGGCTTGTCTTTATATGCTTCTTCTTATCCAGATGGTTTAGAATGGTCAATTGGTAGTATTACAGGTGATACAGAAGTTGAAGCTGATGGTGATGTTAAAGAAGCATTAGCAGCCATTCAGGAAACGACATCATTTTTACCAGACTATAGTTTTTCTAATAGTGATAGTATTCTAGGAACATCTACATCTGGCATTGTTGGTGGTGCTATGACAATTTTTGTACTGGGTGCAGTAGGATATATAGTAACAAGAAACAGAAAAAATGTATAAACTATTGAATGCTTTGCTATCAATGAATGATATTGATAACAAAGCTCATGAACAAACTTTTATCCATAATTTGCATCCTTTACTTAAATTGATTTGTAGTCTTGTGATGCTTGTATTTATTATTAGTACTTATCAATTATTAGAACTGATGATATACACACTCATCGTTATCATAATATCTATATTAGCTCATATCTCTATTAAAAAACTTATTAGTAGAAGTTTATTAGGCTTACCTTTTTCATTATGTTTAGGTTTATCATTCCTTATCTTTGATCATAAAATCATATCTTTTTATGGCTTAATGATATATGAAGGAATTCTATTATTAATATTAATATTATTGAAAACAAGTTTATGTTTAATGATAACTTATCTTTTAATTACAACTACACCATTTGATCAAATAACTGCTGAATTAATACATCTGAAAGTACCATCAACATTTGTATTATCATTGACAATGACTTATCGTTATATTTATAGTTTATTAAATGACGCTAAAACTATGAGTGCATCCTATTTATTAAGAAATCCTAATGTTAAGGCTATTGATTTAAAAGATATGGGAAGCTTCATAGGACATTTATTAGTAAATAGTTTTAATAAGAGTCAGCGTGTTTATGAGAGTATGTTGTTTCGTGGATATAATGTAGAAACAAGTTATTTGAGATGTGAAAAGTTTGAAATAGATAATGTATTTTTATTGATGATGTTTATTAGTTTTATGATTGTAGTGAAGGTGATGATATGATAGATATAAAAAATTTATCTGTAACTTATGAAGGAAATATTCGAGCATTAAAAAATATTAATCTGACTATAGATGAGGGCTGCATTGCACTTGTAGGACAAAATGGTAGCGGTAAATCAACTATGTTACAAACATTAGTTGGATTAAATAAATTTGATGGAGAAATTATGATTCATCAAATACTATTGAATAAAGCCAATATCAAAGAAATAAGGCAAAAAGTTGGACTCGTTTTTCAAAATCCTGATCATCAGTTATTTATGAGTACTATCTATGATGATTTAGCATTTGGGTTAATTAATCAAGGATTATCTCAAGCTGAGATTTAACAACGAATTGATACGATATCAAGAGAGTTATCATTAGAAAGTTTTGTTAATCGTTCATCTCATCAATTATCAGGCGGTCAAAAGCGTATGGTTGCGATTGCATCAGTATTAGTTATGCAACCAGATATTCTTTTGTTAGATGAACCAAGCTCATTCCTTGATCCTAAAGGGAGAAGAACAGTGATTCAGTTATTGCAATCATTACATAAGCCTATGTTGATTGCTACACATGATTTGGATATGGCATTGGATATAGCTGATAAGGTGATATTACTCAATAATGGTGAAGTTATAAGTTATAAAAATAGTCAAGATATATTATTAAATCAACAATTATTAGAAGATAATGGTTTAGAATTACCATTTCGATATCAGAGGTAACATATAAATACATTAGAAATATTAGAAAAAGTGAAAAATAATCAAATAGATATACATGAAGCAGAAACTTTATTAAATAATTCTTTAGGTTATGCAACGATAGATTATGATAGAAAAAGAAGAACTGGTGTTGGTGAAGTTATTTATGGGCAAAGTAAAACAGTAGAACAATTACAAGGTATTATATCTAATATGTTAGAACATCATAAAAAATCCATTTTAGCAACCCGTATTAGTTTAGAAAAGTATAAATTGTTGAAAGATGAATTTCCTGATTTTAGCTATGATGAATTATCACAAGTATTTTACTATCAAGATGAAGAGATAGAGTACAATAAGGGAAAAATTGTTGTGGTTTGTGCAGGTACGAGTGATTTATCGGTGGCAAATGAAGCAGCTATTACTGCTAGATTTTTAGGAAATGAAGTGATTCAAATTAATGATGTGGGAGTAGCAGGATTGCATCGCTTACTCAATCGCATAAATGATATTCAACAAGCTAATGTTATTATTGTCATAGCTGGGATGGAAGGGGCATTGGCATCAGTGATTGGCGGTTTAGTTGATAAACCAGTTATTGCAGTACCGACATCAATTGGATATGGAGCCAATTTTCAAGGCTTATCTGCTTTACTTTCTATGCTTAATAGTTGTGCAAGTGGTGTAAGTGTTGTTAATATTGATAATGGATTTGGAGCTGGATACATGGCTCATTCGATTAATTGTTTAGGAGGAAAGAATTAATGAAAGCATTATATTTTGATTGTGCCAGTGGCATTAGTGGCAATATGACTTTAGGAGCTTTGTTAGAGTTGACAGGTGATGAAGATTATTTATTAAATGAATTGAATAAACTTCATGTTGATGGTTACCATATTCATATCTCTAAAACAAAAAAGAATGGTATTACAGGAACACATGTCGATGTTTATTTAGAACATGATGAACATCACCATCACCATGATCACGAGCATCATCACCATGAACATCGTAATCTCTTTGATGTTAATCATATCATTGATCATAGTGATATTGATAATGATGCCAAAGATCTTGCCAAAAGAATCTTTTTAAGAGTGGCTAAGGCTGAAAGTAAAGTTCATAATGAACCATTAGAAAATGTTCATTTTCATGAAGTGGGAGCTATTGATTCTATTGTAGATATTGTGGGGACAGCCATTCTTATCAATAAAATCAATCCTGATAAAATCTATAGCAGTATAGTAAATGATGGTTATGGATTTATCGAATGTGCTCATGGAATTATTTCTGTACCTGTTCCTGCTACTTGTGAAATTTTTGCAGCTAGTTCAGCTAAAACAAGACAGATTGATATTGGTATTGATACTGAACTTGTCACACCTACGGGAGCTGCTATTATTAGTGAATTAGCTTGCTCTTATGGCGTACAACCACCAATGAATATTCAAAAAATAGGTTGGGGTTGTGGCAGTAAAGATCTTAAAATACCAAACGTTTTGAAAGTCATGTTAGGGGAAGTAAGTGACGAAGATAATGATACGATTACTGTATTAGAAACAAATATTGATGATTGTAGTGGAGAAATATTAGGCTATACGAGTGAATTGTTATTTGAAAATAAAGCCCTAGATGCAATGCCATTAAGTTTATTTTTAAGAAATTATATGTTAATGACTTTACGGGTTTA
>JAJQDJ010000166.1 GCA_021202205.1 Erysipelotrichaceae bacterium | reverse complement strand
TAGACTCTTAGATTATACTATATTTACGCACACGGTGCAAATGAGGTTTTATAAATTAAAACAGCAAAATCAAAATTAAATAAAGTTTTAAAAATGCGATTTTTTGGCAACAGATTTATATATTGTTCTTTTTTTGCTTTAAAAGATTCCATAATACCGTATCCAGAATAAAACAAAAACATGCACACAATCAATTGACCCATATGTGATCTAATCCATAAACCACCTGTATCATACCACTCATTACTCCTTTCAAACCCATAAAGTGTAAAATGACTTAGGAAGACTAAAATAAGAAATACACCTTTTATAACATTTGTACACTCAATCGACAAATTTTTCAAATATAAAATGATATTTCATACTTTATTATTTGAATTTTATATTTTTTGCCTATATTTCAGATATTTAATGATGTAGCTAATTGGATATCTTTCTAAAATACTCCTTATAATTTACATTCGTATCAAATGTTAATTTACCATGTCTTGATGTACCTATAACATACTGTGAATAATCGCCATACATTTTCTTTAAATATAAATCATATTTTTTTGGAATTGGAATTTTAATCATTTCAAAATCAACCCAAATAATTTCATCTAAATCTTCTTTTTGCCATATAAATCTTTCATCATTATTAAATATTGATAAAAAGCCAACTTTTGGTTCATTATTATTATATTTTTGACATTCTTTTTCAAATTTTTTATATATGTTATCATATGAAATAAACATATTAAAAAGAATACCAAAAGGACGAATAAATCTTCTTTTAATTGAATATTTTTGATATTTATATCCATCTGTCAATCTATAAAGCCTTCTTGCATTTTTAAGATAAAAATTTATTCTTTTACACTGTTTCTTATATTTTAATTCATCAGAAATAACACTGTCATAGGGAAATATATCAATAAAAATTCCTTGATTAAAATGTGCATATTTACCTTCATTTTGAAGCATAGCTGTTGTCTTCGAATTGCGTAATTGAGCATGGCCTCTCATGCTTCCAGGATCAGTATATTCAGTTTGAAAAAAATATGGATATTTAAATTCATTAGATAAAGAACATAATTTATCATAATCTTTTCTAGATAAAAACATATCAATATCATCATCCCATGGAATAAATCCTTTGTGTCTTATAGCACCCAATACTGTTCCAGCAGAAGCCATTATCTTTATATCATGTTTTATACATACCTTTAATAATTCATTAAGTAAGTCAAGCTCCACTGCCCATAATTCTTTAATTTCACTTTTCACTAAATATCCACATTTTTCTTCTTCTCTAAAAAAATCAGATGAAATATCAAGATTCAAATCTATCATTATTATCCCTACCTCTCTTAAATAAAGCAACTATGTATTTTAAAACTAAATTTATCATCTCTATTAGTAAAGAATCTTTCATAATAAACAATACAACAAAATAAACTAATAGTCCTATAATTATTTCTAGTAGAAAAATGAATAATGCATCAAGAATTATAAATGTATCAACTAATTTAATGATAAAAAGCATTATTACACCAGCTATAATACGTTTGTATGAATATTTAATAATTACTCTTAAACTTAAATAACCATCACACTTTATAACATATAAAATAGTAATAGATAATTCAGCGATTAATGATCCAATTGCTGCTCCATTAGCACCAAGTTTTGGAATTAGTATTAAATTACATACTAAATTTATAAATGAACCTAAAATAATTATTTTTGCACTTTTTAATCTTAATCCTGCTGGAGTATAATATTGTGTTCCTAAACAATTAGATATACCTATAATAATGATTAATGGAGACATAACATATAATAAAGAAATAACTGGTTCATAGGATTCTCCAAAAAACAGTGGAACAAATTCATTTGCAACCGCAATTATCCCAAATAATGAACCATATCCTAATAAGAAAATAAAACTTATTGATCTTTCTATTCTATTTTTAATTTCATCATACTTTTTTTGCATGAATAAATATGAAATTCTTGCACCCATGACAACATTTAGTGAAGTAAATACTACACTTTTAACAATATTAATTATTTTAGTAGCTTGTTCATAATATCCATTTTGGAAGGAATCTTGAGTAATTATACCAATCAATGTTTTATCTAACACAGTGTAAAAGGAAGTCGCTATTGTTGGAATAAAATATATTAAAGTCTCTTTAAAATGTTTTTTTAATTGAAGGGTATGTAAATCTACTTTGACTATCATTTTAGGTAGATATGTCCACATAGATAAATTGCCAACTAACGAAATAACAGAATTAATAATCATATATGTTACAAGATCATTTTTCTCATTTACTAAGGAAAATAGTAAAATAACACCAACTATTTTACATAATGAATTCCTTAAAACTATATACTTCATTTGTTCATAACCTGAAAAGAGCCAAGATATATCTGCCATTGTAGAAAAGAGAAGAGGCATTAAAGCAATATAGTAATATCTATATTCTACACTAAGCAAAATAAACATTATCCATATCAAAATACAAATTGAAGAGGTGATTATTGTTAATAGCTCTATTTCAAAAAACAATTTACTAGCCAATTCTTTATTATCTCTATTTCTAGCAATCTCTCTTTCACCATATGTTGCAGTACCTAGTGCTGCAAACAATGTAAAATATGTCATAATAGAAGATGTATAACTATAAATACCAACTCCATCAGCACCTAAGACTCTTGAAACATAAGGCGTTGTTATTAAAGGTATTAATACAATTAATATTTCATATATAGTTCTATAGATATAATTTAATTTGATATTTGGCTGCTTCATTAAATCATTCTCCTTCTAAATATAAATAAAAAACATTTTTAAAGATGATAACACTATGAGTTTAAGTTAATTTAACTTATTTTAAAAATTCCATAAAATTCATTTTATTTTCTAATGATGTAGTTGTAGGTCTTCCTAAATCTTCTCGTGAGCCAATACTACATTTTACTTCTATTAAATACAATTCATTGCTATTCTTAGCGTTTAATAATTCACAATCTAGCTCATTAAAACTATTAACACAGACTGCTTTTGGATATCCGCAAGCTTTAGCTATATCTACAATATTAATACTTTCAGCAACAGTAGGCATTCCTCCTACTGTTTCATGAGCTTCATTGTTAATAACAATATGAACTAAATTATTTGGTTTATTGCTTCCAATAACAGCCATTGATCCCATATGCATTAATACTGCACCATCACCATCTATACACCATATTTTTTTATCAGGTTTATTAATCGCTACACCAAGTGCTATAGTACTGCTATGACCCATAGAACCAACTGTTAAAAAATCATATTTATGACTTTGATTTTTTGTTACTCTTGCCTCAAACAACTCTCGACTGGCTTTTCCTGTAGTCGATATAATAGGGTCTTTTTCAGTAATATTTATTATATGTTTAATAAGATCTTCACGTCTCATATCATATGAATTTGTATATTCTACTTTTTCATCATAGGTCAGAGCTCCCTTGCATATTACAAAAGCTACATCCTTACCAATTTGTAAAATATTGTTATATTTTTCCATAATATCTTTTAATTCTTCTTCGGTTGTTTCTTTTGTAACTACAAAAGTTTCAATATCCATGTCATTTAATAATTGTATTGTCACTTCACCCTGATAAATATGCTGTGGCTCATCATGAACACCAGGTTGTCCTCGCCACCCAACAACAAAGATAACAGGAATTGCATATACCTTGTCATTTAGAAGTGATGCAACTGGATTGATTATATTTCCTTCTCCACTATTTTGCATATATACAACTGGAATCTTTCCAGTGGCAAGATGATAACCAGCAGCTAAAGCAGTACTATTTCCCTCATTGGCAGTAATAACATGGTGTTTTGAATCAATTCCATATGTATTCATCAAATAATTACATAATGCTTTAAGTTGTGAATCAGGAACGCCAGTATAAAAATCACTATTAATTATTTTCACAAAACTTTCTACTCTCATTTAAATTCCTCCAAATATTCTATGATAAATATCATCGATTGCCTTTGAATCTAATTCAACTGGATTATTCTTTAATCTTACAGGATTGACAGAGTTAACCAGTTTCTCGTAATCAGATTCATCTTTCATGTCTGGTACATTTAACTCAAGTTTTTTTATAATATTCTTTATCTTCTCTATTCCTTCCTCAACAGTATTACAGTTCATTGATAATGAAATATTATTAAATGTTTCCATAAGATAACCTTTTCCTCTATTATCAATGCATTTGTCAATTCTATTGTACATATATGGCCATAACTGGGATATGCATAAGATTGCAGCATGACCATGAGCAATACCATATAAGCTGGTGAGTTTGTAACATAATGCATGACCAGCGGTTGTTTGAGTTATGTTAATAGCTTTACCTGCTGTATATGCTGCTTCCATCATATTAAAATAAGATGACTTATCATTGTTTATATAATTATCCATATTTTGCATAATTAATATAATAGCTTTTTTTGAATATATTTTACTTTCGTCAGTTGAGTTTACTGACCAGTATGATTCAATAGCATGACATAGCGCATCCATCATGGTTGATTTTTTTTGATATGAAGGTAAAGTTGATAAAACACTTATATCTATTATGATTGTTGATGGTATACAGCTATCATCTGTAATAGATTGTTTTTCTCCATTATAATATATCACCGCGTATTTTGTTGCTTCGCTACCTGTTCCAGCAGTTGTAGGAATTGCTACAAGCTTAATGTCATTTGGAACTACTTCCTGTTCAAGATAATTCTTTGTACAATCCATATTTGAATAAAGCTTAATGCACTTTGCTACATCTATAGCACTACCTCCGCCAACAGCTATAATGATATCAAAATTATTGGAATTAAATAGATTAACGCCTTTGATGACAGATTCGTATAATGGATTTGGTTTAAAATCATTGAAACAATGTATTTCTATTCCAGAATTTTTTAATTTTTTAAAATAATGACTAATATTTAAATATTGAAACGAATTATCACAAACCAAAAATATCTTCTTTATATTATTATCTTTTATAAACTCATCAATTTCAATATATGAATCGGTGGCATATATAATATTCTGTGTACTCATATTTATTCTTCCTCTGGAATCAAAGTAATAATATCTTTAATTGACATGCATATATCATCACATTCTTTAGCTCTGTGATTTTTTAGTATTGTTTTGGCGGCATTCTGCATTGCAGGAAAGCCTGCACGAGTCAGCTGATTGGCGTATATAATAATATTAACCCCACGTTGTTTGAATTCTTCTTCTGTAACACTATTAAATGATGTTGGGACAACAACAATAGGTGTTATCTTATCTATTTCTCTGAATTTTTCAACAAATTCAAATATTTCTGAAGGATCTTTCTTTCTACTATGAATCATAATTGCATCAGCACCAGCTTTTACAAAAGCAAAAGCCCTTTTTAACGCATCATCCATCCCTTTTTCAAGAATAAGGCTTTCAATTCGAGCACATATCATAAAATCTTTTGTTTTTTGTGCATTCTTACCTGCTGTTATTTTCGCCGAAAAATTTTCAATTGAATCCTGTGTCTGAATGACTTCATTACCAAATAAAGAGTTCTTCTTTAATCCTGTCTTATCTTCAATAATAATCATAGAAGCACCCATTCTTTCCAGGGTTTTGACTGTATATACAAAATGTTCTGTTAAACCTCCAGTATCTCCATCAAAAATAATTGGTTTTGTTGTAACTTCCATAATATCATTTATAGTTTGAAATCTTGAAGTCATATCTACAAGTTCAATATCTGGTTTACCCTTCGCAGTAGAATCACATAATGAACTAATCCACATACCATCAAACTGATAGGCTTGCCCTTTATCATGAACTACGGTTTTTTCGACAATTAATCCAGTTATTCCACTATGTGCTTCCATGACAGTAATAGTACCTTTCATTTCTAGTGCCTTTTTCAATCTTGCTCGACGAATATCTGGCAATGATAATTCCTCTCTTGTTCGTTTTTCTAATGCCTGATATTTTTCATCTCTGGCATACGGAAATTCAACTAGTTTACCACCATATGAAGACAAAATGGAAGTCACTTCATCACGTATAGGCTTTTGAAATCCATTTAACCAGTCATCACCATGTACTACATAATCAGGTTGATATTTTTCTAGATTATCTTTGTAACTTAATGTTTTCTGTTCTACAACTTTATAAACACCATTAATATTTTCAATCATGCTTTTTCTTTCTGAATAAGGCAATAAAGGAAAACGTTTATAACTTATAACTGCTTCATCAGATAGAACACCTATAATTAGTTTTCCAAATTTTCTAGCTTTTTTAATTATTTCAATATGTCCACTATGAATGATATCTGTAGAAAAACACATATATACTGTTCTGTTTTCTATTTCATTCAGGCGATTTGTAACAACAGCTAAATCATTTGGATTATCTATTTCACAACATAGCTGATTTCTTATATCCAATGGTTGCATTTCTATTTCATTAGAAACATCATTAAATGCATTTTCGGCATAACAATTAACTTTATTATTTTCAATATAAAAAACTATTTCATCTAACCATATTTTCCAATCTTCTTTAGTTAAATAGTATAAAGGCTGTGATTCCATTGCATTGTTGAAATACTCTATTCCTATTTTTTTGACAATGTTATTTTCTATTACTGCCTTGAAATCTTTTGAAGGCAAATCCAATGTTGAACTAACAATTACACTGCTTTTATTTTGAGGCAGCAATAAGTCAAATACACTATTTTCAAAAACAAGATCACCATGCATAAGAATAATATCATCATCTAAATAATCCCTTGCCATATATATTGAATATATGTAATTAGTGTCCTTATATTCTGGATTTTTAACAAAAGTTATATTACATGATAATTCAAGGCTTTTACAATAATTAATCAATATATCATCAAAAGCACCTGTTGTAATAATAACTTCTTTTATGCCAGCCTCACAAATCATGTTTAATTGACGGCTAAGTATGGTTTCAGTTTTACTTATTTCAGTCATACATTTTGGATGTTCGGATGTAAGTACACCCATTCGTGTACCCAAGCCAGAATTTAAAATTAAAGCTTTCATATTTAAAAATGATCCTCCTTTTAAAAAATAAAAAATTAAATAATTATACTTTGCTATTTTAATATTTGTTATTATTACCATAAAAATCAAATATATATTTGATTGGAATAGAAAATATACCTATAATAATAGGTGTGGTTATAATTGATAATAGCCATGGATTTATAAGTGAAAATGTCAAAACAAGTAAATAAACTGTTAATAATTTAAATTCTTTTTTATTGTAAATTATCAAAAGTGTAATTAAAATTAGAATACTCAAACATATTAAAATTATTAATCCATACTTATATAATATTTGCATATAACTGTTATCTAAATAATTATATTCCATTAAACTTAGTGTTTCTCTGTCTTGAACACCATTACCTACTAATTGAATATCTGTACCAATTATAGGAATTCCATAATTACTTATTGCTTTGTAAATTAATATAATTCTATTTGAGAAAAAATTATTAAGCTGTATAAAAAAGCCTCCAAATTTATAACAATATCCAATTATAAAACTAAATATAGGGTAAAAAGGGAAAACAAAAATAAGATATTTTTCTAATTGTAAAACAAAATTTTTAATTTTTGGTAAAATCTTTACTCTTTTTAAAATCAGCAATAATATTATAAATTCTTCACAAATTAATTGTGTTTTTGAATCAGTAATAAAAAATATTAATAAAGATATGATTTCAAATATTGAAATTTCTTCAAATGACAAATCAAAATCTTTATTATAAAGATAAACTAGGTATCCAAATAAAAAAAATGTTGATAAATTTGATGTATAACCAAACCCCAAGCTATTTCTACAGGTTCCATCTGATCGTAGTGTTACATAATTTGAAACTAAACCAACAGTATAACTAAAAATGACAAAAATTATAGATGCAAATTGCATTTTGCCTGTCAATATAATTAAATCTTCAATTTCTATATTCAAAGATGACATCATAATAGTTAATAAGATAACTAAATCTTTATTTTTAGTGTATAATAAATTAATTATTGCAAAAATATATAAAAGAAATATAATTGCTATAGTAAATATAAAAAGTTTATTTTTGATAATCTCTTTTCTTAAATTATATATTTTCAATATATAATCAATAAAAACATATATTGCTTTTATTAAAAAAAATATATATGCCATATATCTTAAATATTTAAATATACATTCTAAGAATGGGTAGTCAACTATAAACATTGTTGTATTCAACAT
>JAJQDJ010000192.1 GCA_021202205.1 Erysipelotrichaceae bacterium | reverse complement strand
TATAGCACATATTTTTAATTTTTCATAGTTTTTCATAAACTTTTGACTCTACCTAGTTAGCTAAATTATACAATAACATAATCCATATGTACAAGAAAAAATATCCCATCAATATTTTATGTTATTGAAGTCACTCATACTGCTTGTATAAAATGGATATACAATTTAAGTTTTCATTTTTTCTCTTTTCTTTCCCACAACCTAAATGTTTGTCGATAAGTACAATCCTTTGGCAGTGTAGGATTAAACAATACTCTAAACAAATTGACTTTTTTACAATACTGACATTTTTTAAAACGTTCACTATAAACAGTACATAAGTTTGTTTGTGTATCTAAGTAATCACACGGCGTATCATAATGAATAATAATTTCTCCATCTTTTCCTAAAGAACGAGAGTAACAGCATTTGCCACATTGATTGCATAATGAATCCCAGTCTTTGTGCCATTTAAGCCATGCTTTGAATATTTCAATCAACAAGTCAATGACCTCCTTAGAATGTAATATTAATAGTTACATTATATTTTATGATAAAAGTCATGTCAAGAGTGACAATTGAACGATAAGTTAAATTCTGTTATACTTTTTTAGAGGTGGTTATATGCGTGTAAGCAAAAGATTCCCTATGGCTATACATTCGTTGCTACTTTTTCACCAGAAATGCGTGTAACAAGTTCAATAGTAGCTGATAGCATTGGAGCAAATGCTGTTATTGTAAGGAATCTATTTATTGATTCATCAAAAAATGGATTATTGATAGCATCAGCTGGTAAAAATGGTGGTGTTATCCTTGCTAAAGAAACCAAAGATATTACATTCTGGGATATTTATCAATCCGTAGAGAAGAGTAATGTGGATGACATTTTTAAAATATATGAAGGTAATCAGGATTGTCCTGTAGGAAAGAATTTTTACCAGCTCATATATCCTCATATGGAAGATAGTATTCATGCCATGGAGGAAAGCATGAAGCAAGTGACAATCCAAACATTATTAGATGAACTAAAAGAAAACCTAGAGAAACTCTAGGTTTTTTATATGGCATTAGCTGCATGGTAACCTGAACGAATAGCTGAAGCTATGTCAGCTGTTTTATCACCTGAACAGTCACCAACATATGTTAATGGAACTTTGATATTTGTTTCATCAAAGATGTTTTTCTTTGAGCCTAAGGCATTGATAATTGTGTCAGCTTGAATGGTGATTTCTGTACCATCCTTTGTATTAGTTGCATAAATAACGTTGTCTTTGATGTTATTGACTTTGGTATTTACATATTGAGTAACATTGTGTTCTTTGAAGTCTTTGATAACCAAAGGTAACACTGTTGACGATTCACCAATAGCTACCTTATCTAACATTTCTACGATAGATGTATCATAACCTTTATTGTTCAGTTGTTTCACTACCAACAAGACCACCACCTAAAACAACGCATTTTCCATTGACTTGCTCGCCTGCTAAAACATCCCATAAAGATACAATGTTACTATTTTCTACGTTAAATGGTACATCCATATTATGTGCACCAATAGCAACAATGACTTGATCAAAGTTATTGATATAATCAACTGTGGCTTCATTGTTTAGTTCTATATTGACATTAAGAGTTGGCAGGATTTTTTTCATAATATTCAACAGATCTTAAGATTTCAGATTTTCTAGGAGGGATAGCAGCCAAATGAATTTGTCCACCTAGTTTATCTGATTTTTCAACAATTGTAACCTTATGTCCACGAATAGCGGCAACTCTAGCAGCTTCTAAACCAGCTAAACCACCACCAATAACCAAAACTTTCTTAGAAACATCGGATGGTTTAATAAAGATTGTTGTTTCATCTCCGTTCTCAGCATTCAATACACAAGAAATATAACGACGATTTTGAATAGCATCAACACATCCTTTATTACAGTTCAGACATTCACGAATACATTCCCCTTTTTCTACCTTTAAGCCAATATCAGGATCGGTACATAATGAAAGCCCATAAGCAATAATATCAGCATCACCATCCGCTAATATTTTTTCACCAGCTTCTACACTAACAACTCTACCAACTGTAGCAATTGGTACAGATACTGTTTCTTTAATCTTCTTAGCGACTGGTAATGTCCAATTATATGGAACATCTCCCATTGGAGGTATCGTATCTCCCATAGAGCCTGTATGATTGGCTTGAGCGACTTGAATCATATCAACACCAGCCTTTTCTAGTAACTGAGCAAATTCAATGGCTTCCTCTTCTTCTAAGCCACCCTTACCTCTAAGTGTACCATCACTATTAAGGGTAATAATAGGTAATTTATATTCAATAGCAAGTTCAGGAGCTGCCTCTTTAATAGCTTTGACCACTTCCAAAGCAAAACGTGTACGGTTTTCAAATGAGCCACCATAATCATCAGTTCGATGATTCAATATCTTTGAACAAAGTGATCCAACAATTCTATCACCATGAATTTCTATAGCATCAATCCCAGCAACTTGTGCTTTAGCTGCACAATTACCAATACTTTGTATAATAGCTTGTAATTGTTCAACAGATGCTTCAGATACAAAATGTTGCATATCATGATGTAGTTTTGCATAAGCATCTCTAGTAATTGTTTCTGCTATTTGCGTTTGCTTCGCAGCTTCTTCTTCATTTCCTGCTGCTTTGGCTTTAGCTGCAGCCCCACGTGCTATATTGGCATCAACAATCATTTTGCCAACGCCAGGAACATCATATTCAGGATGAAATATCTGCAAAGCTACTTTAGCGTCATATTGATGTAAGGTATCTGCTAATTTCTTAAATGTTGGAATCTGACTATCATCATAAAGTTTTGGTGTAGATGAAGCTGTTCGAACAGGTGCAACGTCTCCTATTACAATATATCCTACTCCACCTTTAGCTAATCTTTCATAAAAACCTAAGCTGCGTGTACCAATAGATCCATCTCTTTCTTCATAACCTGTTGTAAGAGGTGGAAACATAATTCTGTTTTTTTTAATGTCATTTTACCTACTTGTATAGGTTCTAATAATCTACTCATATTTTCTCCTTTTATAATTCTATAGCATATGCATAAGCTGAACTTATGGCATCTTTTAAATTACCCACTTTATCGCTATCACCAATATAATGGATTCTATCATTATTCATTTTTACTGAATCATATCCACATGCAAAAACTAATGTGTCAGCATCATCAATGATATATTCCTGTCCCTTTTTAACGTAAGTTATGGTATTTTCATCAACTGATGTGATTTGACTATTAGTTTCAATCTTAACACCTTTACGCATTAATCGAAGTGTTAATTGGCTCTTAGCCGCACCTCCCTCACCATTCATCAATCCTGGTGTTTGTTCAATAATTGTAACATCACGGTTATTAGGAAACATATCATTAATCAATGGTGCAAGATAATCGACTGTTTCACATCCAACAGAGCCACCACCAATAACCAAGACTTTCTTTTTGATTTTGGCTTTTTCTATTTCATCTGATTGTACTGAAGGGTTGACTGTACATGCAATTGGTTTACCAAACATAATTCCCGTTAAACATCTGCCACAACCAATGCATGGTCTAATATCTTCTACTTGTCCCATTCTTGCTTTATTTGCAAAATCCTTATCACAAAGATTAGGTCTACCAATCATGCAAATATCACATTTCCCGTTTTCAATTAATTCTTCAGCAATCCATGGTTCATTAATTCTTGCCACTGTTGCTACTGGAATATGAACATACTTTTTAATTTCTTCACTGGCATGCATATGTGGCGCTGGAGATGTCCCAGGAGCTGGCATAGAACTACCACGTTTAATCGTATTACCTTCAGAAACATGAATAAAATCAACGCCATGCTTTTCTAACTGCTTAGAAACATAAATCATTTCATTCAATGTTAAACCACCATCACTATACTCATCACCAGAAATTCTCACATCAATGATGAAATCAGATCCACACATCTTTCTAACTTCATCAATAACTTCTAAAGTCAGCTTCAAACGACCATTAATATCACCGCCATATTCATCTGTACGTTTATTGTATAAAGGCGTTAAAAAGCCTCCTAACAATCCATGAGCATGCGCTGCTTGAATCTCTACACCATCACCACCAGCTTTTTTAAAGCGATAAGCTGCCTCACCAAATTGTCTAATAATAACTTTCAATTCTTCAATTGTGACCTCTCTAGGTGCAGCCTTAGCATAATAATGCCCACACCGCCTTTAGCACGTGATGAATAGTGTTGAATCAGATCGTCCGTTACATAACCGTGATTTGCCAGATTGGTAGATAATGGTGGCATAAAGATGCGGTTTTTCACTGTTGTTTGACCTATCTTGATAGGTGTAAACAAATTAGGAAAATCATTCATTTCTTTTTTCCCTCCTATTCTGTATTTACTTTCATTTTACTAAAAATACAAATAAATGTACATGAAAATTTTCACAAAATGAAAAACATTTCTAGTTGTTTTATCAATAAGTTCTTTTATATTCACAGTATTCCTCTAACTTAACATTATTATATGCACTTTTTTAACATATTTCTCATTTACCCTTTTCATTCAATGAAGATATTTGTTATAATAAACAAAGGTGGTGGGATTATGTATAAACAAAGTGTTGATAATATTAAGTTAGTCATTATACCATTAGATGGTACTATATTAGATTTAAATAAATACCGCTATAATTACGTCCGCCATTTCTTGGAAGATTATAAGATAAAATATACGATAGAAGAATTTTATGATTCATTATCGAATATGTATGATATGTATAAGCATTTACCTTTTAAAAATGAGTTAGATATTGGTCCTTTTAATGCGAGAATTGAAAGAGATTTATTGGATTACTTAAGTCATAAAGGGGTCATTGTTAAAGAAGGTTTCTTAGAATTAGTTGAATATTTGCATCAAAAAGAAATAAAAGTAGCTGTTATTTCTACACATAGAAATAAAGATGCAATTACTTATTTAAAATTATGTCATGTTTATAATCGTATTGATTATGTTTTAGGTAGTGATACGGTTAATTTACCGTTACCTTCAACAATGATGTTAAACACGATTATGAATGAATATCGTGTAACGAGTGAAGAGACGTTGGTTATTTCTTCTTTTATGGCTCTAAATGAAGCAACGAATAAGGTTGGAGCAAATGTGATTTATTGTGAGGATTTGGTAAGTGTTGGTGAAGCTGAAATAAAGTCTTCATATAAAGCAGTGCATAATCTTTTTGAAGTTATGAATTGCTTGTTATTTGATCGTTTTGATGAAGCTGATATGTATTCACCAATATTAGGAATGACAGCACAAATGAATAAAAATGAATTGGATCAAACATATAAAGATGATCCTCAATTAATGAATGTTATTGAACAAACATATACTTATCATGTTTCTAATTTACAACAACAAAGTATTAAAGATGGTAGCATCTTAGTCAATTCAAAGAAAAGATTCCGTTTTGATGATGAAGATGGTGAAATTGTATTACCACCAATCAAACAAGAAGAAAAACCAATAGAAACAAAGAAGTTTCAACCTTTAAATAAAGAAGAAGAATCTGAACTTAAATCTTTGTTAAATCAAATTAATCATAAAACAGAAGAAAAGATAAAGCCAATCGAAGAAGAAAAAATTGATATTGACTTTGAAGAAGAAAAAGAATCCTCATTATTAGGAAATATTGTCCTAAATTTTATTTATATTGTTGCAACGTCCTTCTTAATAGTATTTATTGCTATTGTTATATATGTCGCTTTTGAACCTCAATTTCTTTCTAAATCTGGTTTATTTGGTATAATTATGAGTATTGTAAACATCTATTTAGGAATTATTGAAAATTGTTTTAAATTTATCTTCAATGGATTACATGCTTTTATAAATTTTATTCCTAATTATTATTCATATGTTAATAATAATAGTATTTTTTCTAGTGATGGTGTCATTGTGTTTGATGTGTTTGTGTTTCAGATTATATTCATGATTATTATTAAATTAATTTTAAATTATATTTTAGAAGAAGAGGAATAGCCACTGGATATCCAGTGGCTATGTTTTTAATTATAATCATCTTCCTCTAAACCATCATTACCATCATCATCAGTAACTTCTTCCTCTTCTTCAGCATAGATATTATTCATATCTATATGAACATCAGCAAACTTATGACGACTTCTTAAATCCCAGTTATTTTCACCAGTTGTAATAATTCTACCATCTAAAGTAATATCACTATAAAATAATGATTGATTTTCATCCATTTCTTCTTCATTAAAACCTTTAATTTGTGCAACTTCTTCCCATAGCTTATAGAAATTAACGGGTTTCTTTTTTCTTGTTAATAATTCATAAGCAATATCTACCATAGAACTTTGTTTATAATCGATCATATTTACCTCCTACATTTTTTCTGGTGCACTGACACCAATTAAATTTAATGCATTCTTTAATGTTATTTGAGAAGCTTTAACTAAAGCCAATCTTTGTGCAGATAATACTTGATTGTTTTCATCTATAACATAACAATCATTATAAAACGAATGAAACAATTGTGCAAGTTTTTGAATATAATTTGCAATTTTATGTGGTGCTCTTTGTTTGGCTGATTCAATAACTTCATCTCTAAATTCATTAATATGCTTTGTTAGTTCTATTTCTTTAGGATGGATAAGCAATTCGAAACTGTTTGCTACTTCAATGCCTACTTTTTGGGCTTGCCTTTCAATGGAACACATACGAGCATGGGCATATTGAGCATAATAAACAGGATTATCATTTGACTTTGATTTGGCTAAACCTAAATCAAAGTCAAATGGAGAACTAGCTGCTTTAGAAACAAAGAAGTAACGTGAGGCATCAACACCAATTTCATCAATTAAATCTTTGATTGTAACAGCATTACCAGTACGCTTACTCATTTTAACAACTTCACCATCTTCTAACATTCTGACCATTTGAATAATATCAATGTTTAATTGGTCAGCATTATAACCTAAAGCCTGAATAGCTGCTTTCATACGATTGATATAACCATGATGATCAGCTCCTAATAAATCAACCAAATATTCATATCCTCTATCTAATTTATTTAAATGATAAGCAATATCTGGTGTTAAATAAGTATAACTGCCATCTGTTTTAATAAGAACACGATCCTTATCATCTGAAAATTCTGTGGACTTAAACCATAATGCACCATCCTTTTCATAGGTATAACCTTCATCTTTTAATGTTTGAATGGTTGGTTCAATCTTGTTATTTTCATATAAAGATGTTTCACTAAACCAGACATCATGTACAATACCAAATTCTTTCAAGATATCTTTAATCTTTTGAAGTTCATGTTCAGTACCAATTTTTCTAAAATAAGCAATAGCATCACTCTCTTCAACATTAACATATTTATCTCCAAATTCATCTTTAATATTTTGTGCTATATCTTTAATATCCTGACCATAATAACCATCTTCTGGTAAATCTTTATCAATATCAAATAATTGTAAATATCTCGCATATAAGCTTAAAGCAAGATTTGTAATTTGATTACCTGCATCATTGATATAATATTCCTTAGTCACATCATAACCAGCCGCCTTCATAATACGACAGATACTATCTCCTACCGCAGCACCCCTTGCATGCCCCAAATGAAGATCGCCTGTGGGATTAGCAGAAACAAATTCAATATTATATTTAATGCCTTGGCCATAATGACTCTTACCAAAATCATCCTTCTCTTTTAATACTTCACTAATAATAGAAGTCATGGCATCTTTTCTTAAAAATAAATTAATAAATCCTGGGCCAGCAATTTCTATATGATCTATATTTCCTTCATCAATATTCACTTTATCTACAATCTGACTAGCAATCTCTCGAGGATTTCTTCTTAATATTTTTGTCAATTGCATTGCAATATTACTAGAATAATCACCATGACTCTTATCTTTTGGTATTTCTATAACAATCTTATCAATGTCATAATCTTCGACAAAACCCAAATTTATAATTGCGTCTTTTAATACTTTCTTTAAAGCATACTCTATCTTATTAATAGCCATATTTCCTCCTTCTGAATAAAAAAACGTCTCTATATTAGAGACGTTATATAAACGCGGTACCACTCTAGTTGTTATTTCTAACCACTCAATCCTTTAACGCAGGTAACGTTCCATTATACTATCTTCCAATGGACACTCCCAGGTGCGCATCATTTATCTCCTCGTAGTATTCTTTCACCAATCAATACCTCGCTAAACGTATCCTTAAATAACTCTCCTGATCAACGATTTATTTATTCTTGTCTATCATACAGTGATACTTTTTATTTGTCAACTATTTCTTTTCCAAACATTTGTCTTTATAATATTCCCGTATTGTAAAATGAAACTGGAATTAAGGGAGGGCTGAT
>JAJQDJ010000242.1 GCA_021202205.1 Erysipelotrichaceae bacterium | reverse complement strand
CCCGTAAAGTCATTAACATATAATTTCTTAAAAATAAACTTAATGACATTGGATTATATCTGCTTTTTTTCTATTTCAATAACATATGGAGAATGCTTTTTATTAAGCATACAATATTGAGATACATTATAGTGATTCGTATCTAATTTTGACATATAGTAATCTATCCATAAACTTTCTTTATACCCTTCATCATGCCCAGGATAAACGACCACAAATAATACTTTATTCATACAGTCCAAGGCTTTACTTATCACAATTTTTGTGGTTTCTAATTTGGTTGTTATATCATGATTCATGTTAGGCAAATAACCCAAATTAAAAATACCAACATCGAAAGATGAAATATAGTGATCAAAATTTTCATGTCCATCTAAGATAAGCTGAACATTATTTTGATCTAATATTTGTTTTGTATGATCTAATGCAACTTGTTGAATATCAAAACTATAAACGTATTGACATATATGCGATAAAAACAATGTATCATGACCATTACCCATGGTAAAATCAACACCAATTTTTAGATCATCATATGTTTGCAATCTAACATGTACATAATCAACCATCATTAACATCATATACCTCCAACAAAAAATCCAGGTTATCCTGGATTATGATAATTCTGGAATAGTTCCAGTATATAAACAACATTCTTCTAAGGTCCAACCATTTTCATAAATTGTTGTAGCAATTTCTACACCAACATATCTAAAATGCCATGGTTCTTTGCCTATACCAGTAATATCTGCTTTATCTTCCTCAAATCTTAAAATATAACCATATTTATAAGAATTTTCTTTACACCATTGATATTCTTCAGTATCACCAAAAACCAATCTTTCACCACTAATAACACTTTGACTTGTTAAATCAACACCCAACCCTGTTTGATGTTCACTTGAGCCAGGTTTAGCAACTAAGCTTGCGGCAGTTACTTCATCATACTTAGCAAAATATTCATCATAAGTTTCCTGCTGTTCTTCATAAGAACGATAAGCACTATTAATAACCAAATTATAACCTAACGTGCTGGCATCATTATACATTTCTTCTAAAGCAGCAATCGCATCAGCTCTCAACTTAGAGTTTTCACAATCTGGAGCAACTGGTACAACTGTTGAACCTACCAAATCATCTGGTTCATAAGACGAATCTAACTGAAAGCCTTCTTTAACAAGAATTGTATAATCATCAGGATTCGCAATTGTATAAACAGCATCAACATCATTAGTTGAAATTATAAATGGATATGCTGTAATTAATACTGCATAATTATAGCTTTGTGTTTCAGCATAAACTTCTTCATATTCTTCCATGCATTGATAATCAAAAACTTGAATATCCATATATGGCTGTATATCACTATAAGTATAATCATTTGTAATTAAATATTGTAAATCATTAACACTTGCTGCTCCGAGCATTTCCCATACTTGATCTTCAGTATATCCCAAAGCCGCTAGTTTTGGATAATAATTTGTAAAAATATTATCTACTGTAGAAACAACCTCACTGGTTTCTAATTCACTATGTAAAGAATAGTATTCCTGATATTCATCATAGTAAGTCACAGTTTCACTTAATTCAATCCATTCTTCAATATTATCCATCTTATCATGGGATAAAATTTCTTTAACATCATCACTTGCTAAATCCAGAATATCATTTTGTTGCGAAAAAGAATATCCCTTCATTAATAAACGAATCCTACTAAAATTAAACCAAACTGCAATACCTATAACCAACGCTACCACTACTACAACAATAAGAATTTTTTCCCATCGTATATTTGAACGTCTTCTTGACGAATATGAACTATAATAATTTCTTTTCCTTCTGAAAGCCATAATACACCATCCTTTAACCTCCTATAGTTTATCACAAACTATTCTATAATTCTACAATTATTACAAAAATCAAATCATTTTTCATAGTCCATTTTCATAATTATATTGCAATATTCTTTTATTTATGTTATTTTAAATGTTGTATAAAAGGAGGTTACCTTATGCATTTTGTTACTGGTGCTTTTATTTCTTGTGTATGTTTAGCATCTGCTATCTTATTTACAGAAGATTTCCCAAAATGGTTTAAATGTATTTTGGCTTTAATAGGTGCTTTGTCATCAGGCTATGCTTTAGCAATTCTTATAAGAAAGATATCTGAATTATCAAGTTTATATAGTGAACCGAAGTTATGGTCTACAGCAGGTATATGTTCAGTTGCTATGCTGATTGTGATTATTGTTGTAGTAGCTATACTTCATCGAAGAGCAAAAAATTAATATGCTCTTTTTTATTTACATAATCTTAACATAAATTTAAAGTTGTATTGATGTAAGAAATTGGCTTATGAAGTACAATATACATGAAGAAGGTGGATGTTATGATGAATAAAGAATATGCATTAAATGAATATGCCTTAACAGCATTAGCTTTCTCTTTCCTTTCTCTCATCGGAGCAGTGCTAAGCATTCTTGACGCAATCCCCATCATTATAGCCTATCAGTTTCTTCAAGATGCAAGAGAACATGGATTGTCACCTAAATGCGACCATTTTATATCATCTTTACTGGAATTTGATATATTACTGACAATCTGTTTATCTTTATTGTACTTATCACTACAAGCATAAAAAATCAAGCAAAGGCTTGATTTTTTCTTTATATCAAATATCTCCATTTTTCGCGTAAAAAACGTTGCAACAACAATAAACATCTTAAAACATTATCACATACCATCATAACCCATACTTGAGCCAGGCCCAAATGCAATACATTAATCACAGTATAAGTACCAAGAATTCTAACACCCCACATAGTCATGCATGAAAAAATAAACGGAGCCTTAGTATCACCCATCCCATTAAAAGTCCCTTCTAATATTACTAATACGCCATAAATAGGTTCTGATACAGATACAATTCTTAAAACAGTTGTTCCTATACTAATAACATCCTGATCAGGAGTAAAGAAACTCATTAAAGATTGAGCATTGATAAATAAAAGTAATCCTGCAACAACCATCAATCCTGATGTCATAGCACAAATAAGATAAGTCGTTTGTTTAACTTTATTGACATCTTTTTCCCCAACTGCATTACCTACAAGAGTTGCAGCTGCACTTTGAAAACCGTAACCAGGACAATAAAATGCTTGTTCAGCTTGTATAGCGATAGTATGCGCTGCCAAAGGTATAACACCCATAGTAGCTATCATAGAAGAAAAAGTCACATGCCCAAAACAAATAACACTACGTTCCATCACAACAGGAATAGAAATACTCATACATTCTCTAAAGACACTTTTATTAAAATGAAAACCTGTATGTAACAATCCAAAACGTTTATTACGCAAATAACGAATAAACATCCATACACCACCAAAAGCATAAGAAATACTTGTTGCAATAGCGGCACCTGTCACACCTAGATTAGCACCAATGATATATATTCCATATATCTCCCTGCTAGGATAAATCAAAAAGAAATTTAATACAATATTCACAATATTCATATAAATATTAATCATCATTGGAGTGGTCATATCTTTGACACTGCGTAAATTTGAGGAAAATATTAATACTGAACTTCTAAGTAAAAACGTCAATGACGTAATCATAAAATACATGGAGGCATCATGTCTTATGACTTCATCACCATTAAGCCAAGTAGGTAAATAAGGAGCAATAGAAACACATATGATTGTTAAAGTTAGTCCAACTCCTAACACAACAAAAAATGATTGCTGTGAAGCTATTTGCAACTTCTCATTATCTTTAGCACCATCTGCTTTGGCACATACACTTAAAATTCCCACACCAAAAGCTACCGCAATAGAGCTTGTTAGCCAATTGACTGTCCCGGTCAATCCTACAGCTGCACTTGCATTGGCACCTAATGCTCCTACCATTGCTGTATCAATATAAGCAACAACGACACTTAAAGCTTCTTGAACAATAGCTGGCCAAGCCAAAAAACATATTTCCTTAATCTTAGGAAGATACTTCATCTTGAACCTCCTCCCTCGTAACTAACGAAACAGCTATAAAAATCAAAGCAATACCAATAACTTCCTGCCAGGAAAGTCTTTCTCCTAAAAATATCATTGCTAAAATAATACTATAAGCTGGCTCTAAAACAGAAATAACACTAGCTGTTTGAACCTTAATATGTTTTAAGCCACGTACATATAAAGTATGCGCCAATGCCGTAAAAATAACACCATAAACAATCAGACAAATAAAATCAAAACCAGTTCCAGTTCCTAAATAAGGATTCATTAATGAAATGACAATTGTCATAATAATGGCTACGACTAATTGCTCATATAGGGTTACAACTGCACTGTCATATAAAGCGACTAAACGACGATTCATAACAGATAAACAAGCAAACGAAAAAGAACTAATCAATCCATAAATAATTCCTAGAGTTGTCGAATCCGTCAAACGAAAAGCTGGTATTAAAAAGCTAATACCTGCTACCACTAGCACAAGAGCAGCAAGATTCTTATATTTAATTTTTTCTTTAAAGAAATAAGGTTCCAAAAACATAACAAATAACGGATATGTTGCAAAAGATAATGTTCCTATCGATACAGTAGAAACCTGTACAGCCATAACAAAGAAAAACCAATGGCCAGTTAAAAAAACACCTGCTAATAAATTCCATAAATAATCCTGGAAACGATTCAAACGCAAGGACAAATTTAGAAAATGAATATAAATATACAATGACAAAGCCGAAAAGACAGCTCTACCTAATGTCAGCATTAAAGCTGACATTGGTATCAAAGCTGCAAATAAGCTTGCTGATCCTAATAAAAATACTGCAATATGAACAGAAATCAAACCTCTTTTATTCCACATCTTGTTCTCCTTTTAAAACATAAACACTTAAACTCTTTTCTTTTACTTTAAATTCACCAAAACCATCTTTATCAATCATAACTTCTTCATTTACATTTTCTAAATAATCAAAAAATACTCTTCCACTATATTTTTTATTAACTATCATTTTTTTATTTCCTGATTCATTATGACTCATAATACATACCATTTTATCATTAGTCCAACCAATAATATGCGAATCATCAAAATAATCTATTTGTTTATCATTCAGGTAATGTTTTCTTAAATAAAGTAATTTATCTAATACATCAGATTTTGCATGAATATGATTTTGAGGAATACCATAATAATCACCATAAAAAATACATGGATAACCAACATTTCTTAATAATATCAAAGCATAAGCCAAAGGCTTAAACCAGTCGTCTATCCATGATTGCAAACCTTGAGAAGGCTGAGTATCATGATTGTCTACGAATGTCACAGCATGATCAGGTTTACATTTTACTAATGTGTTATTGAATATTTGAGACATATCATAATTTTCATTTTGACATGCATCATAGAAATGATAATGGAGCGGAACATCAAATAAAGAAAATTGATCGTGAACTTCATCTAGATAATTCAATAACTTATTGTCATCCCCATGCCAAAATTCACCAACACAGAAAAAGGTTTTTTGTTTGTATTCTCTTAAATAGGGAATCCATTCATCAAAGAAACTTGCACTGATATGTTTAAGAGCATCTAAACGCAAACCATCAAGATTGGTAAAATCCAAATACCATTGACCCCAACGTTTGAGTTCACTTACTACATAAATAGAAGAAAAATCAATATTAGCACCCATTAGATAATCAAAATTACCGTTTTCATCATCAACATCACTCTGCCAGTTTTTATCTTTAAATAGAAATGTCGCATGACGTTTCGACAATATATCATAATCAAAGCCATTAAAACATTTATGATCCCAATGAAAATGACTGTATTTATCATATCTGCCAGGGAAAGTAAAAATAGTCGGTACTTTTATAAGTTCTTCTGCACTAACAACTTCATCACGTCTGCTTTGATTCACTTCATAAGCTTTAATAATTTCATTTGCATCGCCACCCATTTTATGATTTAAAACAACATCACCATAAGCTTCAATATCATATTCATGTAATGTACGAATTGCCTCTAAGTATTCATCTTTTGTTCCGTATTTTGTACAAATCGTCCCTTGTTGATCAAATTCACCTAGATCATACAAATCATAAACACCGTAACCTACTTCATTTTTTCCACCAATACCTTTATATGCAGGTGGTAACCATAAGGCATCTATACCTATATCACTAAGATGCTTTGCATCCTTTTTTAATAATTGCCATAAATGAGGAATCGAATCTAAATACCATTCAAAGTACTGCATCATCACTTTCTTAGACATTATCATCACCTCGCATAACATTATACATGAAAAGAAGAGTTTTCTCAAACCCTTCTTATTTCATTGCATCAATACGTTCTCTTGTTAATTGAATGAATTCATCAATTGAAACTGTTGTTTGTTTACGATCACCGTATTCACGATAAGTCACTGTACGGTTTTCCTTTTCTTTATCGCCCAAAACCAGTTGATAAGGAATCTTAGCCATTTGAGCTTCACGAATACGATATCCTAACTTTTCATCACGAGCGTCCATTTCAACTCTGATACCATGATCCTTTAAAATCTTATAAACTTCGTTAGCATATACTAAATGATATTCATTGTTAACAGGGATAACCTTAGCTTGTGTAGGAGATAACCATAATGGGAAAGCCCCTTTTGTTTCTTCAATTAAGAAAGCTGTAAAACGATCAAATGTACCAAATATAGCACGATGAATAACGACAGGAGTTTGCTTACTACCATCTTTATCAACATATGTGAGTTCAAATCGTCTAGGTAATAAGAAGTCTAATTGACAAGTAGATAATGTTACTTCAGGACCAACTGCAGGTTTGACTTCAACATCTAATTTAGGGCCATAGAAAGCAGCTTCGCCTTCAGCTTCAAAATAATCAACACCTAGATTATTCAGTACTTCTCTAAGTCTTGCTTCAGCTTCATCCCACATTTGAGCATCGTCAAAATACATTTCTTTATCATTTTTATCTCTTAAAGATAATCTAAACTTATAGTTTGTAATGCCAAAATCATGATAAACATCTAAAATTAAATTAACAACTTTCTTAAATTCATCACCAATTTGATCTGGTGTAACAAACAAGTGAGCATCATTTTGACACATGCATCTTACTCTTTCTAGACCTTTTACGGCACCACTTGCTTCATATCTAAAGTCAGTTGCAAATTCACCAATACGAATAGGTAAATCTCGATAGGAATGTAAACTATTCTTATAGATGAGCATATGGTGCGGACAATTCATTGGTCGTAAAACAAATGTTTCTTCATCTACTTCCATAACTGGGAACATATTTTCCTTATAATGATCCCAATGTCCTGATGTTTTATACAAATCAACTGTTCCTACAGGTGGTGTATAAACATGATCATAACCCAGATTTCTTTCTTTTTCATAAATATAGTTTTCTAACTGTTTTCTAATAAATGCACCATTAGGTAACCATAAAGGCATACCTGCTCCAACCAAGCGATGTGTCATAAATAGACTCATTTCTTTACCAATCTTACGATGATCTCTATTTTTAGCATCTTCCAATTCATTTAAATGTGCATCTAATTCTTCTTTTGTAGGAAAGCAACAACCATAAATTCTTTGAAGTACTTTATTGTTTTTATCACCTTTCCAATAAGCTCCAGAATGCTTTAACAATTTAAAGTTACGGCATAATTTCACAGTTTCAACGTGAGGACCTCTACATAAGTCTACGAAGTCACCCTGTCTATAACAAGTTATACTGCCATCCTCTAATCCACCAATCAAATCAATCTTATAAGGATCATCCTTAAACATTTCTAACGCTTCATCTTTACTTATTTCTTCTCTTACAATACGTTTACCATCTTTGCATATCTTTTTCATTTCTTTTTCAATCTTTGGTAAATCTTCATCAGTGATAACCTTATCACCAAGATCCATATCATAATAAAATCCTTCACTAACAACTGGTCCTACCCAAAATTTTGCATCTGGATAAAGATGCTTCACTGCTTGTGCCATAACATGAGCACAAGAGTGATTGAGCGTATTCAATGCTTCTTCATTTTTAAAATCTCTCATTTTGTCTCCTCCTATAAAAAAGAGATTTCATCCAAAGGACGAAATCTCGTGGTACCACCTTTATTCGTTATCATCGATAACCTCAAAACTTTAACGCAGTTATACGACCTTCTCTTTCGAGTGTAGCTATTAGGGAGTATCGATAAACCTTCTGTAAAACTTTCACCAGCCGTTTTCTCTCTTAACAGTACGAATTTATCAACATATCCTAAATCATGGCTTCTGGAAGTATTCTACATCATTACGGTTAAAAATGCAATTGATTTAATCACTAAATATTTAATCCCATATTGTAAAATGAAACTGGAATTAAGGGAGGGCTGATTTGGAGGGCAGCC
>JAJQDJ010000072.1 GCA_021202205.1 Erysipelotrichaceae bacterium | reverse complement strand
CCTTCTCATTTTTGAGAAGGGGAATGTCACCAAATCTTAACTTAATGACATTGTTCACTAGAATCCTTTATTTCGTTAATTTTTCATAAATTTTATCTAAATCCACTTCATCACTACGATCACTGTAGATAGCTTTAAAACCATCATTTTCACTGTATCGAGGAATAATATGAATATGGAAATGGTGAACAGATTGCCCTGCAATCTCGTTCATATTAGATACAATGTTAAATCCCTTGGCTCCTAATTTATTTTCGATGTTTTTAGCAACTATTTGTACGACTTTCATCATATGTCCTAAAGTAACATCATCAACATCTAAAATATGATTATAATGTTTCTTTGGAATAACCAAAGTATGCCCATCAGTTGTTTGACTCAAATCCAAAAAAGCTAAACAAATATCATCTTCATAAACAATTTTACCAGGAATTTCATGATTTATAATCTTACAAAAAATACAATCACTCATATTGAACCTCCATTAATCTAAATATTGATCAGATATTTCTTCGATTGCTGCTTTTATTTTAGAATCGTATACATCAAAATTATATTTCTTTAAATAAATACCCTCTATATATTCCTGAACATCACTATCACTAGATAATGTATCGATAATTTCATCAGTATTACTATGATCAGTATCATATAAATAAACTACTGCATAAGTATCATCACTTAATTTAATGGCGCTACTATATACACCATCTTCTTCAATTGCTGATAATTCATCAAGAATATCTACAAGATTATCATCCAATGTAGAATTGATAGTCACCATTCCGGCATCTTCAGCGTCATCACTATATTCTTCCATAAGTTCATCAAAAGCATCTTCATCAGTTGCTTCAGAAATGATATTTAAAGCTTCTGATTCTTTTTCTACAACAATTTTCTTGAAACTACATACTGAATATTCTTCAATCATATCTTCGAGATTATCACTAATATAATGTTCTCTTAATAATTCCTGTTTAGCGCTAGGAACAATAATTTGTTCTACATATTCATTGACATCATCATTTCCCATATATGAAGCATAGGTAGACAAATCATCATCTGTATAAGAAGCATATTCAGCTTTAATTTCTTCAACTAAATCATTGAGTTCATCTTCATCAGTTAATTCTATATCAGCAATTTTTGTTAATGCTTCAACTAAAACTTCATTAGCACCATAGCTATCCATTAAATATTCGAAAAATCCCTGTTTAGTGACAGATAAAGTAGAATCGCTGACCAAAACACTATCTGCATCACTAACTTCAACACTATAACCAGAAGATGAACAAGCTGCTAATAAGCCAGCACACATGAGTAATAATACTAATTTCTTCATATTATTCTTCCTCCCTTAGCTCACTTCGATATTCTAGATTTTCATTTAAAATATCTTCCATTATTTCCTGAATTTCATCATCCGCATAACTTAATTCATAAGTACTAAGAGCCATATATACCATATAATCATCATAGACTAATAATGGTGAATCTAAATCAATGACTTCAAGTTCGGCTTTAATAGTATCTTTATCAGTACTTGTACAATAAATAAAATAATAACCATCATCACCTTGAATAGCTTCAGAAATTTCGCCTTCTTCAATTTCTAAAATAGCAGTTTCTACATCATCGCCATAGCTATCTGCTAAATCACTTGTTGAATCGACAACTCCTATATTACCTTTAGCACTAGCGGTATCATCATCAGAATAATCCGCTGCAATTTCTGCAAAAGTTTTGTCCGTTTCTAATAATGATTCAACTTCTTCTAGAGCTTCACTTTCTTCGTCTGTAGGATCTGTAGGATCATCCATAGCTACTTTAATAATACTTACAATACGAGGTGATTCATAATCATAATAATCGTCGAAAACTTCATCAAAATTTTCTTTAACATATTGTTTTAAAAACTCTGAATATTGTAATGATTGGATTAATGATTCTCTATAATCATCCATTGATTCATAACCACTTGAAGTTAAAGCACTTTCTAAATATTCATCAGCACTATCACCATAGTAACTATCATATTCATCTTCTATCTCTTCGATGATTTCATCTGCACTAGTTTTCATATCACTGGTTACAGGAAAATAAGCTTGTATTAATTGATCTAAAACATAAGAAAATAGCATTTGTTTGCCTGTTGTTGTGGTTGCCATTTCATCATAAATATCATCTGCATAAATATTTGCACCGTCAATTGATGCTACAACATATTTACCATCATCCTTAACAGTACCAGAGCATCCACTTAAGACTAACAAACAAGCTAATGCTAGCCCTATAAGCTTTTTTTGTTTCATATAGACCTCCTCAAATTTATAAACAATATTATTATACACGAATTGAATAATTTTTCAACTTTTGTAGGCTATAATACAAAATTTAAACGCATTTTACCATAATATAAGTTGACGATATAAAGGAGGGATTGATATGCTTGCACATCAAGGGTCTTTTACTTTGATTCTTGTATTATTCATATTGCTTGTGATTATTTGTGGAATTTGTTAAAATGATACTCCATAGTTAAACTATGGAGCAATTATAAATTTATTATCGTATTACTTGAATATAAGTGTATTTTTTCGTAAAATAATCAATCGAAAGGGGCGACAATTGATGTCAACTTTAATTATAAAAGATTTACATGTTGAAGTAGGAGATAAAGAAATATTAAAAGGTGTTAATCTAACAATCAACGGTGGTGAAGTCCATGCCTTAATGGGACCAAATGGTAATGGAAAATCGACTTTATTATCAACGATTATGGGACATCCGAAATATAAAGTTACACAAGGGACAATGACGTTGGATGGTCAAGATTTATTGACTATGGAGGTAGATGAACGTGCACGAGCTGGTTTATTTCTAGGGTTGCAATATCCACAAGAAATACCTGGCATTACCAATTCAGATTTTTTAAGAGCGGCAATGAATTCAAGAAGAGATTCACCAATTTCATTGTTTCAATTTATTAAAGCATTGGATAAGAATATTGATGATTTAAATATGGATGAAAATTTGGCGCACCGTTATTTAAATGAAGGTTTTTCTGGTGGTGAAAAGAAGCGTAATGAGATATTACAAATGAAATTATTGGAACCATCTATCGCTTTATTAGATGAAATAGATTCTGGTTTAGATATTGATGCATTGCATGTTGTAAGTGATGCGATTAATTCAATGCGTAATGATGATTTTGGCTGTATTATGGTATCTCATTATGAAAGAATGTTTGAATTAGTGAAACCTACTCATGTTCATATATTGGTGTCAGGCAAGATAGTAGAAAATGGTGGTTATGAACTTGTAGAAAAAATTGATAATGAAGGTTATGAATGGATTAAAGAAAAAGGTATTGAGATTGATAACGAAGAAGATTTTAATCATGGTATTATTTTAGGTACTTGTGGTAAGAAGGAACAGTTAAACAATGAATAATTATACATTAAGCAGTCAGTTTTATATAGTATTATATAATGGTGAATGCAAAGAATCTCATTTACCTGATCGTGTTTGTTATCATGATGGGATAATCACGTTTTGTAATATATCACCTGTAGAAGTACAAATTATTTATCTTTTAGATAAACATCAAAATATGAATGTAAGTTTAGAGATAGAAAAACAAACAGAAGTCAATATTATTGAAAGTAGAATCTTATCATTAGGTTCAAAGTTAGATAGAAAGATATTTATTAAAGAAGATGCCATTGTTCATTTATTTGGCGAAAATGATTCCTTGGATGGAGAAATAGTAGAGGATATTCACTTATTAGATAACGCTTTATGTCAATATGGCTATGCTGAACTATCTGATGGAAATTTTAAAGGAGTGTATCATTATTATCTGGATGGTGAAGGGTCTGAAGCTAAAGTTAGAATGGCTATATTGTCAAAGCAAAATGAAGATAAGCATTATGAAGTTCTTATTCAACATAATAAACCTCATACTTATGGACAAATGGATAATTATGGTGTGGTGAAAGACGAAGGGAAGTTGGTTATTGATGGTATAGGTACTATCACAAAAGGTCAAAGTGGGTCTGCATCACATCAAAATAATCGTATTATGGTTTTTGATGAGAAATGTAAAGCGAGTGCTAATCCTTTCCTTTATATTGATGAGTATGATGTTAAAGCGTCACATGCAGCGGGTGTAGGTAAAATGGATGAAGAGCATTTATACTACCTACAAAGTCGAGGCTTGACAAAAAAGCAAGCTATGCAGCTTATTACATATGGTTATTTAAGACCAGTTATTGAAGTTATTGATAATGATATGTTGAAAGAACGTTTCGAAAAGGCATTATCAAAGGTGGGTGAATAGTATGTTGGATGTGTTTACAATTAGGAAAGATTTTCCAATGTTAAATAGAAGTATGCATAATCATCCTCTTATTTATTTAGATAATGGTGCAACAACTTTGAAACCTCAATGTGTGATAGATGCGGTTTGTAATTATTTAACGAATTACTCAGGTAATGCTCATCGTGGTGATTATGATTTGTCACATGAAGTTGATACACAATTTGAAGAAGCAAGAGAAGCTATACAAAAGTTTATTAATGCAAAAAGAAAAGAAGAAATTGTATTGACGAGTGGCTCTACGGATTCGCTTAATTTGGTAGCCTATGGATATGGAGAAACACATATCAATGAAGGTGATGAAATACTTGTAACTGTGGCTGAACATGCTTCAAATACGTTACCATGGTTTGATATTGCTAGAAAAAATAAAGCAATTGTTAATTATATTGAGTTGGATAAAGAAGGCAAATTAACTTTAGATAATGTTAAAAAAGCTATCACTGATCATACAAAGATTATTGCGATTGCTGAAGTAACCAATGTTTTAGGATACCATGCACCAATGAAAGAAGTATGTGATCATGCTCATGAAAAAGGTATTATAGTGATTGCTGATGGAGCACAAAGTGTTCCGCACCAAGTGACTGATGTACAGGCAACAGGCGTTGACTTTTTGGCTTTTTCAGGCCATAAGATGTGTGGCCCTACTGGTATAGGTGTCTTATATGGAAAATATGAATTACTTTGTGAAACTTGGCCTACAAGATTAGGAGGGGGTAGTAATTCACGATATAACAGTTGTGGCAGTGTAACTTTAAAAAATCCTCCTTATAAATTTGAGGCTGGTACACCTAACATCGAGGGAGCTATTGGACTTGGAGCAGCGGTTAACTATTTGAATCATATTGGTATGAATAATATTCATGAATATGAATTATATTTAAGAAATTATGCAATTGAAAAAATGAAACAATTGGATAATATAGAAATTTATAATGAAAATTCTCAAGGTGCAATAGCTTTTAATATTAAGAATGTATTTTCTCAGGATGGGGCTTCATTATTTAATACATATGGTATTTGTGTAAGAGCAGGACAACATTGTGCTAAAATATTAGATGAATTTTTAAATGTTACAAATACCCTTCGTGTATCGTTTTATTTTTATAATACGATAGAGGAAATAGATGCATTTATTGAAGTATGTAAGAAAGGGGATGATTTCCTTGACGCATTCTTTGAATGATCCTCAATTAATGAGAGAAATTATTATGGATCATTACAGTAATCCTAGAAATCGTGGATTAGTTGACGATGATTCATATCTAAAAGTTAATATGAATTCTGAAACATGTATAGATAATTTGGACATTCAAGCAAAATTTAATGGCGATGTGATTGAAGATATTCGTTATGATGGTGAAGCCTGTGCAATATGTATATCTTCAACATCTATTATGAGTGAACTTCTTAAAGGTAAAACTAAAGAAGAAGCTCAAGAAATTATTGACAATTATATGAATATGATTTTTGAGAAAGATTATAATCCTGAAATATTAGAGGAAGCTATAGCTTTTCAAAATACATATAAACAGGCTAATCGTATTAAATGTGCTACTTTAGGGTGGAATGGATTAATCGAATTAATGAAAGAGAGTGAGGAGTAGATATGGCAAAAGAAAATATCAATATTCCTGGTAATAACGAAGACTATGATTTCATCGATGAAGATGTTTCTGTTTTTAAAACACCTAAAGGTTTAAACGAAGATGTTGTTAGAGAAATATCTAAAATTAAGAATGAACCTGAATGGATGTTAGAATATCGTTTGAAATCATTAAAATGTTTCTTAGAAAAACCAATGCCCACTTGGGGTGTAGATTTAAGTCAAATGGATTTTGATGACTATACATATTATAATAGACCTAGTGTTGGTTTAACAGATAAATGGGATGAAGTTCCTGAAACAATAAAGAATACTTTTAATAAATTGGGTATTCCAGAAGCTGAACAAAAGTTTTTGGCGGGCGCAAGTGCTCAATATGAATCAGAGGTTGTTTATCATAATATGTTAGAGGAAGTGAAAGAAAAGGGAGTAATTTTCTTAGATATTGATAGTGGATTAAGAGAATATCCAGAAATATTTAGGAAATATTTTGATACTGTCATTCCTTATGATGATAACAAGTTTTCGGCTTTAAATGGAGCAGTTTGGTCTGGTGGCTCATTTATCTATGTACCTCCAGGAGTCACACTAGAAAAACCATTACAATCATATTTTAGAATTAATAGTGAAAGAATGGCCCAATTTGAAAGAACTTTAATTATTGTGGATAAAGGTAGTGATATACATTATGTTGAGGGTTGCACAGCACCATCTTATTCAAAAGATTCATTGCATGCAGGTGTTGTGGAAATTGTTGTATTAGAAGGTGCTAAATGCCGTTATACAACAATTCAAAACTGGTCTAAAAATATCTATAATTTAGTCACACAACGTGCTAAGGTAGCTAAAAATGGTTCGATGGAGTGGGTTGATGGTAATATAGGTTCTTTAGTGACAATGAAATATCCTACTTGCGTACTTGAAGGTGAAGGTGCTAAAGGAACATGTATTACTATTGCGGTTGCTGAAAATCAACAGATTTTAGATTCTGGAAGTAAAATGATTCATTTGGCTCCCAACACATCTAGTCAGATTATTTCTAAATCTATTTCTAGAGAAGGTGGAAAAGTTAATTATCGTGGCTTGGTTTATCATGCTCCAGAGGCAATAAATGCTAAAAGTAATGTAGAATGTGATACTTTGATTCTTGATGAAAAATCAACGAGTGATACTGTACCAACTAATATCATGCACAACAATGATTCTGTAATTTCACATGAGGCTACAGTTTCTAAAGTTTCAGAGGAACAATTATTTTATTTGATGAGTCGTGGTATAACCAAACAACAAGCAACTGAAATGATTGTTATGGGTTTTATTGAACCGTTTTCTCGTGAATTACCAATGGAATACGCTGTTGAATTGAATCAGCTTATAAAGCTTGATATGGGTGATGCTATTGGATAAAGCAACTATTCGTCAAATGATGAAAACCAAACGCCTTCAACAAATGAAGGCGTTTTCTGCCTATTCATCATTTATTCATTATTCTGTTTTAAATCACCCTTTGATTTGTCGCTCATCTATGATTGCCTGTTATGTTTCATTAAAAGATGAGGTAGATACGCATCAACTGATTAAGGCATTATTAAAAGAGCATCGTGTTTGTGTTCCTAAGGTCCATGATGACACTATGGATTTTTACGAAATATCATCTTTTAATGATTTGACAGAAGGGCATTTTCATGTTTTAGAACCGACAACTGATTTACTTGTAGATATTAAAAATATAGATATGATGATAGTACCAATGCTAGCATATGATGATCAATTTAATCGTGTTGGCTATGGTAAAGGTTATTATGATCGTTATTTTGCAAGGGGATATCAAGGATATAAATTGGGTTTAGCGTATTCTTTCCAGCATATTGATCATATAGATTATGATCAATATGATATACCATTGGACGAAATTATTACTGAAAAAGCATAATATGCTTTTTTATTTTACATATTTTTTTGTTATTAGACATATATTAAAAGGGTGAGAAAGATGAAAAAATATCTTATTATCCTCCTTGCGTTGTTTATTGTTATGAATGTATTGATAAGCGGTATTTATATTCAATGTATTCCACGTTTGAAAGAATATGGTCAATTTGAGATGGAAAGACTTAACCAGTTAATTGTTGCTCATAGTACAAGTGATGGTGATTATAATGATTTGCTGATTATTGAAAGAAATATAGATGATGAAATTGATTTATTAGAATTTGATATGGTTAAAGTCAATCAGTTGGCTTCACAGATTGTTTTGGATTTAGAAAATACTTATACATCAATAGAGGAAGGAACATATCATGCCAAAGATGATAGCTATTATGAGAGGCGCATAGAAAATATTGCTCAAAGTGGTATTGTAACACAAGTAGCATTTTCAACATTATTAAATATTCCATCTTTTATTTCGCCAACTATTTCTATATGTTACAAGAATCTTACATCTATAAGTAGTGCTATTCATAAAAGCATTGGAAATTATGGCATTAATCATGTTATGGTTGAATTATCAATTGAAGTTCATATGAATCTTACGATGATATATCCTTTTTTTGAACAATATGATACTCATACAATCACAATTCCTATTCTTTTAGAAATTTTTCAAGGACAAGTTCCACTTATATACAACTATTAGTCGTCTGGTAAAATGTCAAGAAGAAATTTAAAAGATTTTTAAATCCCGTA
>JAJQDJ010000296.1 GCA_021202205.1 Erysipelotrichaceae bacterium | reverse complement strand
CTTCCTACATGGATGACTATATCTTTAGGTTTGTCAAGTACATTATCTTTATCATGATATTTTATGGTTTTATCCATGTTTTTATATTAATGATGCCATTTTTGAAGCGCGAAACTTGAGTTAAAAAGAATAAAAGGTTTACAAAAAAGAATAAATGCGTTATCATAATATTGAAACAAAACTCCAAAATCAAAATATAAAAATGAAGATTGTGCTCCGATAACGGGGGGGGGTATAGCTAAATGAAAAATATAAAAGTGCTTGCTTAAGATTTAGATGGAACATTCTTTTATGAAGGTACAAAAGTAACTGAGGCGAATATTCAAGCTATCAAAAGACTCCAAAAGCAAGGGATAATGGTCGTTTTAGCTTCAGGTAGAAATAGTCATGATGTATTTGATTTTATGGATGACATTGAGATACCTTATTTTATTGGTAGTAATGGTGCTGTTATTAAAGATTGTTTAAATGGTCATATTATTTATACAGAATATATGGACAATGATGAAGCAATTCAATTAGTCAAGCATTTTGAAGATTCTGGACTATATGCTTATGCAGCTTGTGATGATGGCATGCTCCATAGTGAAATGAATACAACTAGTTATTTAATAAATATGTATTCCGAATTATTTTCATGTCCATTTGTAGATATGCCTCTATCGACATATCTTAGACAAAACAGTAAAAATATTGAAAAAATAGGAACTCTTTTAGAAAAACAAAAGCAAGTGAAGATTGCACTTGAAAATAAAGATAAGTATAAAAAAATTGAAATTGTGCAATCTAACACCTTATCAGTAGAAGGATATTCAAAACGAACAAATAAAGGGACTGCTTTAAAGTGGTTAATGAATTATTTGAATATATCTAAAGACAATGTTGTTGCAATAGGAGATAGCGATAGTGATATTTCAATGTTTCAAAGTTGTGGATATGCTATAGCAATGGAAAATGGTACAGAAAATGCCAAAAATGAAGCAGATTTTATCACATTATCGAATCAGGATGATGACGTAGCTTATGCTATTGATACATTGCTAAGCTAGATTATTGATTAGTAATACATGAGGTATTTCTAATATATACAGTCAATCATTGACTTAAAACAAATTGAAAGAAAGGAGGGTATTATGAGTATCGTATCAGCACGATTAGATAATCGTTTGTTACATGGAATTGTGGCGGCACAATGGACGCCAAGAACAGGTGCTAATAGGGTTATGGTTATCGATGATAAAGTTGCAAATACACCAATGTTAAAAAATGCTATGAAACTTGGTAAACCTGCTGGTGTTGCATTATCAATTATCAATAAAGAAACTGCTTATACAAACTTTAAAAAAGGAAAATACAATCCTGAAAGAGTTTTTGTAATTTGTGATGATCCTCAAATTATGTTGGATCTTATTCAAATGGGTCAGAAAATTGATAAGTTGACTGTTGGTGGTTCACAAACACCAGAAGATGGTGTGGAAGCAACGCAAGTAAGCAAAAGAGCATTTGTGAAAAAAACTGATGAAGATATTTTCAAACAAATTGCGGCAACTGGATGTAAGATAACTGTACAATATGTTCCAACTGATAAAGAGGAACCATTAAGTAAGTTTATTTCATTATAAAGTGAGAGAGGAGAAAAAGAAGTAATGAATATTATTTTGATATTAGTTATTGCGTTTATTGCAGGTATTCAATATGTAGATAGTTATGGACCTCAGATATTTACTATGAATTACATGATTTATGCAGTTATTGTAGGTTTAATTATGGGTGATCCAATGACTGGATTAGTTGTTGGCGCAAGTATTCAGTTGATGTCACTTGGTGTTGCAGCATTAGGTGGATCAAGTGCACCAAATTATGGTATGGCCGCTATTATCGCAACAGCATTGACTATTTCAACGGGACAAGATGCTTCAGTTGGATTAGCAGTTGGTGTAGCTGCTGGTACTTTAGGTGTTGAATTAGATGTTATCGTTAAGGTGTTAAATGGTTTCGTGGCTCGTAAATCAGAAGAATATTGCAAGAGAAAAGAATTCGCAAAAATGGAAAACATTCTTTATTTAGGACCAATTATGTTCTTCTTGGCAGCTGCAGTACCTACATTTATCGTTTTGGTTTTTGGTGAAACAGTGACAAACTTTATCGTTAATTCTATGCCTTTATGGTTTACAAATGGATTGACAATTGCTTGTAATATGCTTCCTGTTATAGGTATGGGAATGTTATTAACTTATATGCCTACAAAGAAGTATTTTGGATTTGTTGCAATTGGATTTGTCTTAGCTGCTTATGTAGGTTTAGATGTATTACCAGTCGCTATTATTGGTTGTGCTGTAGCGTATGAATATTATAAAAGAAGTATTGCTTCAGCTAATACTGTAGCAGTTGAAGGAGGTATAGGCGAAGATGAGTGAGAGACAACCTGTATTAACTAGAAAAGATTTGAATCGTTGTGGTCGTAGATGGTGCTTGAATGTTGCTACATTTAACTATGAAACACAATTAGGTGCTTCAGCTATGTTTGCTGAATCAAAAGCATTAAGAAAGATTTATCCTGATGATGACGATTATCAAAAGTCATTATTAAATCAATTTAAATATTACAATACGCAACCTTATATATCTAACTTATTATTGAGTGCTGGATTAGCTATGGAAGATAAAGAAAGTTTGGATGCATTAGATGCTGTACAATCATTAAAAGTTGGTTTGATGGGTCCATTAGCTGGTATAGGTGATTCAATTTTCTGGGTATTGTTACCTACCATTTTCGGATCACTTGCAGGATATATGGGACAAAATGGAAATCCGGTTGGTTTAATCATTTGGACAGCCTTATATGCTGTATTCTGGTTATGGAGACTTACATGGTGGAATTATGGTTATAAGTTAGGTGTTGATTTTATCTCTAATATGGGAGCACAATTAAATGCCTTTACAGAAGCTGCTTCTATTCTAGGTTTATTTGTTGTAGGCGCTATGATTCCTAGTACAGTAGTTGTTACTACTGGATTGAGCTTTACTTATGGAGAAGTTTCTTTAGCTTTACAAACTGATGTATTGGATACAATTTTCCCTTGTATGTTACCTGCTTTAGTAACATGGCTCGTTTATACTCTCTTAAAGAGAGGTGTAAAGATGACTTATATTATTATAGGAATCTTAATTATTAGCTGTATTGGAGCAGCAACAGGTATATTAGCTTAATTAAATGATTTGAAAACAATGCTCCTCTGTAATGTTTTATAGAGGAGTATTTTGTTGATAGGAGGAATTATGTTACGTTTTATATTTGCATCGCATTATGAAATGGCTGATGGTTTAAAAAGTACAATTCAATTTTTAACTGCTATGGAAGATAATATGTATGCTATTTCAGCATATACAACATTAGATTATGATTTAGAAAAAGAAGTAAAAGCATTATTTGATACGTTTGATGAAAATGATACAGTCGTTATTATGACTGATATTATGGCTGGTAGTGTTAATCAAAAGTTTTATACTTATTTAAGTGATAAATAACAGGTATCAATGCACCTTTGGCAGTGGAATTGGTATTAAAAAGCGAAGAATGGTTTAATAGTGAAAATATTATGCAAACTATTGAAGATTTAAGACAATCAATTGTTTATGTTAATACTTATCAATTTGATGAAGATGAAGATGATGAATAATGATTTATAAATGAATTTGGAGATTTTATATATGGATGGATTGACAATCATAGTCATTATATTGGTCATAATTATTATAAGTATAATATTATCACGATTACTCAAAAGAAAAGCTATCAATGATGTTTATACCAATATGGAAAATAAGCAATTTGATAAATGCTTTGAAATAATGAATAAAAAGTGGTGTAAAATCTCTTTTTCAGGGTTTGAATATCTGATGCTACGTTTGGATGTATCAATGGCCGCACAATCAAATAAGCATGTTGAAGAATGCATGGATAAGTTAAGTACGACCTATATGAGTAAGAAGCGTCAGGAGCAGATTCTTTATATGGGAATGACTTATTATGTAGAAAAAGAAAATAAAAAAAGATGCGAATGGATATTGAAACAACTTGAGAAAATCAAAAGTGATACAGTTTATCTTGAAGCATTAAAGCTTTACCATGTATTTGTTTTGAAAGATGGACATTATATTAATGATATGGAAAAAGAGTTTAGTGAAACAGATGATATTCAAACAAAAAAAGCATTAGCATCATTTTTAGTCATTCAATATGAAAATGTAGGAAATATTCAAGAAATGAATAAATATAAAAAAATATTAAAAAAATATCAAAAGGAGGTAACATGAAAGTCGCAACACAACGTGTATATATAACACCAAAAGATCAATTTTTACCTTGCTATGTCACAGGAAATGCATTTCGCGATAAACCAACAAATAAAATTCATGATGAATTAGAATGTAAAGTATTAGTTATGCAGATTGAAAGTGATACTTTAATCTGGGCAAGTTTTGATTTAATTTTTGTAGATTTAGAATTATCTACAAAAATACGTTTAGCATTATCTGAAAAATATCATGTTCCATTTGAAAACATAACAATTGGCGCAACACATACACATACAGGTCCAGAAATTAGTGAACATAATACTTTTGGTATGGATGAAGTTAAGGCTGTTCCAGGGTATCGAGAATTTTTATTTAATCAATGTGTAAAAGCAGTAGATAGCTGTTATGAGAAAGGATTTGTAGAAGTTAAGCCATATATTCAGAAATTGGAAATTGATGGTGTTTATGGTAATAGAAATGGTAAAGATAAGATAGCTGATAAAAGTGTTACATTATTAAAATTCAAAGATGAACAAGGCAATATTATGGCAGGATGTGTCAATTTATCATGTCATGCTACGGTGAATGATCCATATAGTACAGAAATAACTGGTGATATCTTTGGATATATTGGCCGTGGCATTGAGGAAAGATGGGGCGTTTCTCCATTGATGATGCAAGGCGCAAGTGGTGATATGGGCAATCGTCAATATCGACAGGATTCAAGTATTGCTGAGGTAGAACGAGTTGCCAACGCTATATTAAAACAAATTGACGATACAACAGCTCCAGAGGAAGAAGTGAATTTTAATCAAGTTAAGGTAGATATTTATCAATATTATGATGAATTTGATAAAGATGAAGCAACAATCAATGAAATGAAATTAGATATTGCTGCAGATGAAAAGGAATTAGAAAGAGAAACCAATCCTGATCAACGTCGATTATTGGTATGTGGTTTAGCATTTATGCGTCTGCAAGTTAATGAAACTCATGTAAAAAATGAATTTACTTGTTCCATTATTAGATTAGGTGATTTAGAGATTTGTCAAATACCTGCGGAATTATTTTCTTGCTTTGGCTTGCAGATTAAAGCTGCAAGCAAGGCTAAATATTCATTTATATGGGGATATGCTAATGATGATGCTGGCTATTTAGTAGAAGAAGATGAATATGATAAATGTTATGAAGGTAGAAGTACAAACTTTAGACGTGGTGAGCCTGAACGATTAACTGCTGCTTTGGTACAATTGATGGGTGGTGACTAAAATGAAAATAAGTGAAGTAATTAGTAAAATGAAAGCCTACCATAAGGGTGAATATAATGGTATAAAAATAGATGATACAACATCAAGAGATCAAGTACTATATGGAAATCCTGATAAAGAATGTACAGGAATTGTGACGACTTGTTGGGCTACAGTCGATGTTATATGTCAAGCTCATAAATTAGGATACAATTTTATTATTTGTCATGAAGCTTTATTTTGGAATCATGGAGATAAAACAGATTGGTTGATTAATCAAAATAATATTACTTTTGCTAAGAAAAAGAAACTCCTAGATGAAACGGGAATAGTTGTCTGGAGAGATCATGATTATATTCATTCTGGTATCCCTATGGGTGATAGTTATGTTGATGGTATTTTCTATGGTGTAGCTAAAAAATTGGGTTGGGAAGATTATATGATGGATGGAAATTCATTAAATATGATTTTCCATATTCCAGCTACAACAGCTAGACAAGTAGGTCAATTGATGGTTGAAAAATACAATTTAAATGGCATTAAAATGATGGGTGATATTGATGCTAAGGTAAAAAAAGTATGGATGGCAGCTCATGTATTTGGAGTGGCTGAAGATAATAATTTTATAACCACAGCAGATAGTGAAAAGATTGACTTGATTATACCTCTTGAATGTGTTGATTTTACTTTTAGTGAATATGTTCGTGATAGTGGTATGCTAGGCATCAGTAAGGCTATGGTTATGCCAGGACATTTTAATGGTGAAGAACCTGGAATGGAATATATGCTTACATATTTGAATGATGCATTAAAAGAAGAAATACCATCTGTATTTATTCAATCAGGTGATATGTATCATTTTTATTGTAGATAATAAGAAATAATATCAATTTATAATTAACCTCCCTAATCTTTTAAAAAAGTGAATATTATTTCTATTAAACGAAAAACAACCATCAGATCTGGACAGTTTTTGATGGTTGTTTTTCTTCCTAAATAAGACTTCCTAGGGTAAAACCACTATTAGTTATTCCCTTTTACAAGCTTATTATAACACATAAATGTGTTTTTTCAATATTTTATGAATTTGTTGGTTATATAAATGCATATCCCGTATTGTTGTGTTCAAATGGAAAGAATAATTAAAACTATAGTTTATTCTCTAACAATCCACTTCATTGCAACTTTTTTGAGATGATGTCCAAATCCAATAAGAATAACTCTTCCTTCTAAAGCTGCGTCAGATTTTTCTCTAATGATTTGTTGATAAGCTTCATCAGCAAGTTTATCTAAAGAAACTTTATCATCTTTACTGTATTTGAATTCGAACACATATGATGGATATCTAGGCGTTTTTGATTCTAGTACAATATCAGTTCTTCCATATCCCATTTCTCTATTTGATAATGGTTTGTGAGTACTTTGAAGATATAAGCATAAAGAGAGAAATAACATATGATAACTGTTTTCGCTCTCATAGTCATAATATGATGGTATTAATAATATATTTTGATATGTTTTAAGAAACTCTTGAGGTTGCTCTCTTAAAAGGCTATTAGCTAGTTTTGATAAAAAAGTATCAGAAACATTTAGATAACTAGAAACCAGTAATTTAAATTCTTTAACAACTTCTTGATTAGGTATTTCAATGCGATATTCTTCAAATTCATTTTCATTAGTAATTGTCAGATAACCTGCATTAATAAACAATCCCCATAAAGTTGATGTTTCAGATTGTTCATAAAAACTTGTTTCCATGTTGATATTGGTTTCAAGGAAACCGTTTTCTATAAGTGATTCAAATCCATCGTTAAATGTCATATCAGCTTTTTTTATGGCACTCACAATCATTGTGTTAGCACTTGTATTGACCCAGTAGGGTTTCAATTTATGATTATCGGCATAATTGAGAATAGACCATGGATTATAGACTTCACTATTACCGATATGGTATCCATCATACATGTTCCTAACTTCATCATTTAATTCTAGTCCATAGAATTCAAGTAACTGTTTTGTTTCATCTTTAGTGAAGCCAAAATATTGAGAATATTTATCATCAGCCATAGTGCAGATAGCAGGATTGTTTAATTTTGAAAAAATACTTTCCTTATCTACTCTTTGAATACCTGTTATTATTGATAACTCTAAATAAGGATTATCTTTAAGGGCTTTTGATAATAGTAATGCTAATTCACTATGGACCTCTTCATAGAAATTATTAACGTGAGCTTCTATAAAGGGCGTATCATATTCATCAATGAACAACATAACTTTTTTATCATAATATTTATAAAGCATATTTGTAAGAAAAGATAAAGCATTAGTTATTTTATTTAAGGCAGCTGTGTTATCTAACAATTCTTTTTTAATGATTTCATAAGTATTGTTTTCAAATATATCCATTTCAAGATGATTTAATTCATAAGCAAAATATCCATATTGTTTAGATATTTGTTCTTTTAAATATGATATAACATTTTCTTTGGTATCGCAGGCATCCTTGAATGTTAAGAATATTGTTGGATATTGATTGATGTAAGAAGCATATTCAGTTCTCATGATATGAGTATCTTTAAAGATATCTTTAGAATCTTTTTTGATATCAAAGAATTCTGCCATCATTGACATATTTAACGTTTTACCGAATCGTCTTGGTCTAGTAATTAGAGTCACCATTGTACCATTATTATCAAGAAAATCTTTAATCATAAGTGTTTTATCAACATGATATAAATTGCGTTCTTTTAACACTCTATAATTACTAATTCCTATTGGTAAGTTTTGTTTCATGAATATCAACTCCTTACATTCGTTGTAACACAATTTGGTATATTTATGTAGATATAAAAAATCATAATAATTAATTGAAAAATAAATCATCAAAATTATGCTATCAGTAGTGAATTGTGCAACCTGTGGTAAGCCACCATAAGTCATATAATCATCCTAGGCATCGTCATAATCTCCATCATATACTGAATAAAATTCTGCAAAGGATAAATACGCAGTTCATCTCCACGTCCTCGAAACTCAGTAACGATATCACTTGATAGGAATCTTGAATTACTGCCAGTGACGTAGATATCAACATTAATAATTCTTAAAAACCTCATTTGCACCATGTGCGTAAATATAGTATAATCTAAGAGTCTAAA
>JAJQDJ010000124.1 GCA_021202205.1 Erysipelotrichaceae bacterium | reverse complement strand
ATGATGAATTTAATTTGACTTTAGTACTACCAAATAATTTGACTATCCACACTTTTTTTCTTTTATTTTTATAAGAGCTTTGCTATAATATGAAAAAAATATAGGGGGATGTTCAAATGGAAAAAGCTATTATTACAGTTGTTGGTAAAGATCAAGTTGGTATTATTGCAAAAGTATGTACATATTTAGCTGATAAAAAAATTAATATTTTAGATATATCACAAACAATTTTACAAGGTTATTTTAATATGATGATGATTGTAGATGTACAAGATGCTTCTTTAGAATTTTCTTTAGTAGCTGATGAGTTAGAATTATTAGGTAAAGAAATCGGTGTGACAATTAAATTACAGCATGAAGAAATATTTGATATGATGCATCGAATTTAGGAGGGGACCAAATGATTAATAGTTATGAAGTGGCGCAAACAAATAAAATGATTGAACAAGAAAACCTGGATGTGCGTACTATTACTATTGGTATTAGTCTGCTAGATTGCATTGATTCAAATGTTGATGTTTTGTGTCAAAATATTTACAATAAAATTTTAAAAATTGCTAAAGATTTAGTTAAAACAGGAGAAAGTATTGAGAAGAAATATGGTATTCCAATTGTCAACAAGCGTATTTCTGTAACACCTATTAGTTTAATAGGGGCTAGCAGTTGTCAGACTATTGATGACTTCGTCAAAATTGCCAAAACTTTGGATAAATGTGCACATGAAATAGGTGTTAATTTTATTGGTGGTTATAGTGCTATTGTTTCTAAGGGTATGACCCCAGCAGAAAAATTATTGATTGAATCTATTCCTACTGCAATGAAAGAAACTGAACTTGTATGCAGTAGTGTCAATGTTGGTTCAACTAAAACTGGTCTGAATATGGATGCTGTTAAACTAATAGGAAAAACAATCAAATTAACTGCTCAAATGACATCAGATCAAGATTCGATTGGTTGTGCTAAGTTTGTTGTTTTTTGTAATGCTCCTGATGATAATCCATTTATGGCTGGCGCTTTTCATGGTGTAAGTGAAGCAGATGCAATTATAAACGTCGGAGTTAGCGGCCCTGGTGTAGTAAGAAATGCTATTAAAGAAGCCAAAGGCAAGGATTTTGGAGAATTATGTGAAATTATTAAAAAAACAGCTTTCAAGATTACACGTGTGGGTCAATTGGTTGCTTTAGAAGCTAGTGAAACATTGCATATTCCATTTGGTATTATAGATTTATCTTTAGCACCAACACCAGCAGTGGGTGATAGTATTGCTGATTGTTTGCAGGAAATGGGCTTAGAAAGGGTAGGAGCTCCTGGCACAACAGCGGCTTTAGCTATTTTAAATGATCAAGTGAAAAAGGGTGGTGTCATGGCTTCTTCTTATGTAGGGGGATTATCTGGTGCCTTTATTCCAGTTAGTGAAGATCAAGGTATGATTGATGCTGTTTTAGCAGGATCTTTATCATTGGAAAAATTAGAAGCTATGACATGTGTATGTTCAGTTGGTTTAGATATGATTGCTATACCTGGTAAAACCAGTGAAAAAACAATTTCTGGTATTATAGCAGATGAAATGGCAATTGGTATGATTAATCAAAAAACAACTGCTGTTCGTGTTATTCCAGTTATTGGTAAAGATGTTGGTGATACTGTAGAGTTTGGCGGATTGTTAGGATATGCACCAATTATGCCAGTCAATGAATTTTCATGTGATGAATTCATAGATCGTGGTGGCCGTATACCAGCTCCAATTCATAGTTTTAAGAATTAGAAAGAAGGATGAAAATGTTAAAAGATTTAATTATCTATCATGATTTATCATCAGATCAAGATGTTTTAGACTGTTTGAATTTTGTTGAAAATAAGACAATTGATGAAGAAATATTTATTTCTAAAATGCTTGTTTTATCAGAACGTTATGATTTACATGGACATTTGTTTCAAGGGTTATTGACATATTTATTAGCATGGCATGAAAATGTTTTTACTTTATCATTAGAAAGAAAAATGAGTATAAACGAACAATTAAAACGAGTTATCATGCATGATTTAGAAATCATATATACTCTTTATCATTATGATTTTACATCATTGCATGGTCTTTATAAAAATTTATTTATGAATTATCCACATAGCAAACCTATAATCAATCAGGAAATCTATGATTTATTATCAAGTTTACAAAATTCATTAGCCAATGCCACATCCATAGATGAATTCTATAAAGTATTATATCAGCATTATAACCAATATGGTGTTGGTAAATATGGATTAAATAAAGCTTTTAGATATCATGAAAATAGCATTATACCAATTGATCATATTGGTAATAATACATTAGATCAATTAATTGGTGGTGAAAGCCAAAAAGAACGCTTACGTGCCAATACTGAAGCTTTTCTTAAAGGAAAAAAAGCTAATAATGTCTTATTATATGGTGATAGTGGTACTGGTAAATCTACAAGTATTAAGGCTTTATTAAATGAATATTATAAAGATGGATTACGTATGATTGAAGTTTATAAACATCAATTCATAGCATTACCTCAAATTATTAACGAGCTTCAAAATAGAAATTATCGTTTTATAATTTTTATGGATGATTTATCATTTGAAGAATTTGAAGTAGAATATAAATATTTGAAAGCTGTCATTGAAGGTGGTTTAGAGAAAAAGCCTGAAAATGTACTTATTTATGCAACAAGCAATCGTAGACATCTTATTAAGGAAACATGGAATGATCGTGCACACGATGAAGAAGTGAATAACAATGATGCAAAACAAGAAAAGTTATCATTAGTTTCACGCTTTGGAGTAAAAATTATGTACATTCATCTTGACAAACAACGTTACCTTGATATAGTTGATGGTTTAGCAAATAGCTACGGTTTAGATATGGATAAAGAACAGCTTCATGCTTTAGCAATGCAATGGGAAATTAGAAATGGAGGATTCTCTGGACGTACTGCAAAACAATTTTTGCATACATTACTAGGAACAAAATAATGAAAAAATTTACAATTGAAGATTATTCTATTATTCAGCCATATTTAGATATGGCAGATTATGAAGGATATAATTCTAATATTGTTACTATGGTTATGTGGAATCATGAATATCATATTGAATATGAAATTCATGATATTATTATATGATTATGCTCCACAATTATAAAGGGTTGAAATATTGGGCTATGCCTTTTACTACAAAAGAGCATTATAAAGAAGCTATTGATTATATGATTCAATATAGTCATGAACATGATTTTGAATTCATGATAGATTGCGCAATTGAAAACTTTGTAAAGGATATAAAATCTATCTATCAGGATAAATTACTTTATCAACATACACCACATAATGATGATTATATTTATGATCGTGGAATGCATCAAAGTCTTGCAGGCAAGAAAATGCAAAAAAGACGTAATCATTATAATGCTTTTATACGCACCTATAGTGATTATATTTATCGTGACTTAGACCCAATGAATGATTTTGATACAGTATTATCTTGTCTAGAAAAATGGGAAAGTGAAAAAGATTACATGAGCGAATCTATGACCAGTGAAGTTAGAGGTATAATGAATCTACTATCTTACCATAAAATATTAGATTTTAAAATTGGTGGTATCTTTATAAATAAACATCTAGAAGCTTTTATCATTGCTTCTAAACTTAATCATTCAACAATTCAAATTCATGTAGAAAAAGCCAACAAAGATATTAGAGGACTTTATCCAGCGATATTAAAAGAATTCTTAGAACATCATTTTTCAGGCTATGAATATATCAATAGAGAAGAAGATATGGGACTAGAAAATCTAAAAAAATCAAAATTATCTTTACATCCTATTAAAATGATTCATAAATTTCGTATTTATGAACGAAATATTCATATTACTCAAGCAAAAAAAGAAGATCGTGAAGATATAAAAAAATTATGGCAAACATGTTTTGAAGATGAAGATGAGATTTCAACAAATTATTATTTTGACAATCTATATGATAACCATCAAACTTATGTAATAAAACATCATGAAGAAATATTATCAGCTATGCAAATTGTACCAATGGATATTATGCATAATAACAAAATTCAAAATAGCTATTTTATTTTAGGCGTGTGTACCAATCCACATCTACAAGGTCAGGGTCTTATGAAAGAGCTTATGAACTATGTATTATCAAAATATCAACAATACCCAATCTATCTTCAAGCATATGTTCCTGATATATACAAATCATTTGGTTTTCATATTTCTCATCATTTACAAGTTATTGAATTCATTCCACATTTTGAATATGAAACATTAAATATTAGTCATGATTATACTTTATTAAAGACGTATTATGATATATATACCAAACAATTTAATGATTATCGTATTCGAGATTTAAAATATTTTGATTTATTTATTCAAAGATGCCAAGCTTTTGGGGAAAATATCATGATTTTTCAAGACTTAGGATATTTTGTTTACCATATACATAAAGATAATGTCATTATAAGCGAAATTATATATCTTAATGAAGATGCATTTAAACATATGTTATCTTATTTTAATGGTAAAAATGTTTTGATTTATACAGATTTAAAAATAAATATTGGAGAAAAAAATAAAAACATTGTAGAAATGATGTCGAATCAACAAGACTCTGATTATATGGATAATGAGAGATTTATGAATGAAATATATTGACTTGATTATCATAATTTAATAAAATGTGATTGAAATGATAATATTTTCTTAAAGGAGGATTTCCATGTTAGAAGAAATGCATGAAGAATGCGGGGTTTTTGGCATTATTGGACATAAAAATGCGGCTAATATGTGTTATTATGGTTTACATTGTTTACAGCATCGCGGACAGGAAGCTGCTGGTATTATGACAACCGATGGTGAACGTATGTTTATACATAAAGGTGAAGGTTTGGTAACGGAAGTATTTAATAATGATAAATTGAATGTGTTAAAAGGGGATGCAGCAATTAGTCATGTCAGATACTCTACAGCAGGTGGTGGAGGCATTTTAAATGTTCAGCCATTTTTATTTAAAACAATGAGTGGTTCCATGGGAATATGTCATAATGGCAATCTTGTGAATGCAAACGTATTAAAAATAGAATTAGAAGAGAAGGGTAGTATTTTTTCTTCATCATCCGATACTGAAGTTTTAGGACATTTGCTAAAACGTTCTAAAGGAAGATTGATTGATCGTATTTGTACTTCTTTAGATCGTTTAGATGGAGCTTTTGCATTTCTTATTTTAATTGAAGATCGTTTATATGCTGCTAGAGATCGATATGGACTTCGTCCTTTATCTATAGGAATGTTAAACGATGGTGCTTATGTATTTGCTTCAGAAACTTGTGCGCTTGATATTGTTGGTGCAAAATTTATAAGAGATGTAGAACCAGGAGAAATAGTAAGAATCAAAGATGGTCAAATGTTATCTATGAAATATACAAGTAAAGATATTACAGATAAAATATGTGCTATGGAATATATATATTTTTCAAGACCAGATAGTAACATTGATGGGATTAATGTTCATACTTCTAGAAAATTGGCGGGAAAAATGCTTTATCAAGAAGCGCCTGTTGATGCTGATGTTGTCATCGGAGTACCGGATTCATCTATTTCAGCTGCAATCGGTTATTCAGAAGAATCAGGAATTCCTTACGAAATGGGACTCATAAAAAATAAATATGTAGGCAGAACATTTATACAGCCAACGCAAGAAATGCGTGAACAAGGTGTACGTATGAAATTATCTGCTGTATCATCTATTGTTAAAAATAAACGTGTTGTTATGATTGATGACTCAATTGTTAGAGGAACAACATCTAAAAGGATTGTTAGATTATTAAAAGAAGCAGGGGCATCAGAAGTCCATGTGCGTATTGCTTCTCCAGCAATACGATTTCCATGCTTCTATGGAGTCGATACTTCAACATTGGAAGAATTAATATCACTTCATTTAAATGTTGAAGAACTGTGTCAATATATAGAAGCAGATTCTTTAGCATTTATAAGTGAGAAAGGATTAGAACAATCTATTCATGCTCATCAGGAAACATGTGGTTTATGTTTATCATGTTTTAATGGTCATTATGTAACTCCGTTATATGATTCTTTTGATAGAGCGAATAAAGAGGGTAAATAAAGCAAAAAGAGAAGATTTGGCAGTTCTTCTCTTTAAATATTTATATATTTAACTTCGCAAAATATATATTATGTAAATTTTATAACAGTCTTTGAATAGTCGCATATAAAACAATAAATGCTAATCCTATAGCAAGTACCATAAGATATAAATATAGATGTTCATGATTATTTTTGTAATTATTATAAACAGCTAGAAAAGCACTTACATACAACAATTCTGCTATAACAAAATATATTATTAATGGTATGACACTATAAGTAATAGATATTCCAAATATAAACAATAAGCTACCTATAAGCATTCCTGCTAAAGACATAATAATGACTTTTCTTGTTTTTTCATCCATACTATTTGATCACATCCAACAACGAATCACCTATACCAGGATTTTCAACATCGAAATTATCAGCTATTGTTGCACCCATAACTGCATAGCTATTTAATAATCCTAAATGATGAGGATTTTCTAATGATTTGCTATAAATAATTAATGGAACATTTTCTCTAGTATGATCTGTACCCTTATATGTAGGATCGTTGCCATGATCTGCAGTAATCATTAATAAATCATCTTCTTGAAGTTGTACTAATAAATCATTGAGTTGTTCATCAAACTCTTCAATAGCATGACCGTAGCCTACAGGATTACGACGATGTCCATAAACAGCATCAAAATCCACAAGATTAATAAATGCTAAACCCGTAAAATCTTCTTTAGCAACTTCGGTAGTTTTAATCATACCATCATGATTAGAAACAGTTTTAACTTTGCGTGTTATCCCTTTATCTACAAAAATATCAGGAATTTTACCTACACCAATAACATCATACCCATTTTCTTTTAAACTATCTAAAACAGTTTTACCAAAAGGTTCCAAAGCCAAATCATGACGATTAGCAGTACGTACAAATTCTCCTTTACCTTTACCAATATAAGGTCTAGCAATAACACGACCAATTTTCCAACGATCATCCATGGCTATTTCTCTAGCAATATCACAAGCTCTATAAAGTTCATCTAAAGGTATAATCTCTTCATGAGAAGCAATTTGAAAAACGGAATCAGCAGACGTATAGACAATCCATTCTCCTGTTTGCATTTGATATTCGCCCCAATCGTCCAATATTTTGGTACCACTTTCTGCATAATTGCCCACACATTTTCTACCTGTTTTCTCTTCAAATAATTTAATAAATTCATCAGGAAAACCAGTATCTGTAAAAGTTTTAAATGGATGCGTAATCTTTAATCCCATCATTTCCCAATGACCAGTCATAGTATCCTTGCCATTGGATACTTCTTCACATCTAGCTGTATATGCCAATTGTTGTTTTAATTTTGGTATACCTTTAAAATCACCAATAGAGCCTAAACCCATGCCTTCCATGACAGGAACGTTTAAACCATTCATTTCATCACAAATATGACCTAGCGTATTAGCATCTTCATCTCCAAAATCTTTAGCATCTTGAGCATCTCCAACGCCCATAGAATCGCATACTATCAAAAAAATTCTTTTGTATTTTTTCATTTTTTCTTTTTTCCTTTCTGACGTCTTGGATGTAACTTTTGATATTCTTCAATCGTTTTATTTTGTGAAACATGAGTATAAATTGTTGTTGTAGAAATATCACTATGACCCAGCATTGCTTGTATAGAGCGTAAATCTGCATCATGTTCTAAAAGATGTGTAGCAAACGTATGTCTTAAAGTATGCGGTGTAACATGTTTTGTTATTTCACTTTCGTTAACAATCGTTTGTAAAATATGATAAAAATTATTTCTAGACATTGGTTGTCCGTGTTGATTCAAAAAGAGATTCTGTGATTTTGGTTTAAATTGGGCTCGATAGTTATTTAAATAATCTTTAAGCAATAATGCACATTGCTTATTCATTGGAATGATGCGTTCTTTATTACCTTTACCTATACAACTTACCACCTGTTTGTTTATATTGATTTGATTTAAAGTTAAAGAACATAATTCACTAACACGTAAACCTGTACCATATAATAATTCCAACATGCAACGATTTCTTGAAGTTATATAATCTACAACTTCTATAGTAGCTATTAAAGCATTCACTTCGTCTTCACTTAATACTTCTGGCAATGGTTGCTCTTTCTTTGCATTATCAAACGAACTCATAATATTTATATCAATAATTTTTTCTCTTTTTAAAAATAAATAAAATTGTCTTAAAGTAACCATATGACGATCAACAGAATTCGGTGAAAGATGCTGACGTAAATCTTTTAAATAGAGATAAATATGATCTTTAGTAACATCTTCTATTTGTTCAATATTCATTTTATTTATAAAATCAGCAAATTTTCTTAAATCTCTTGAATAACTATCTATAGTCCGAGGACTATAATTCTTTTCAACTATCATATATTGTTTATACTCATTTATCGCATCCTTACATCTCAAAGCATATCACCATCTACATTATAACTTTTTTACTCATAAAAAACAACAAATCTTATTTTATGTTTTTATATTAAAACAATGGAATAATATATAATCGAAAACATAAAGAAATAGTTAAAAAAATCAATGATATAATCATAATATTCAATAAATAGTTAATTATTTCTTTTATATTCAATTGCTGATTCGAAAAAAAAGTTACATAGCTCACATATAATG
>JAJQDJ010000115.1 GCA_021202205.1 Erysipelotrichaceae bacterium | reverse complement strand
TATATAAAAAGGCATGAGCCCAAGAGATACGAATCCCTTAAGTTCATGTCATTGGCTGATGATTAGTAATCATCAGCTTTTTTGTAGGCTTGTAATACTTTATTGTGAGCTGTAGATAAAGGTATTTGATGTATGTTATTTAAAGTATATAAATCATCATTAGGGGTATCTAACATAAAATGATAGATATGCATAGTCCATTTTCGATGGGTAAAGACATGTTTCACTTCATCAATATAGCTTATTAACGATAGCTTATGTTGAAATTCTTCTTCGAACAATTCCATATATGTATAAGGACTTTCACATTCGTATTGAATAAAACCATACATATTCTCTAACATACCTGATGTGTTTTTGATCAACATATATTGATCATGATATGTAATGATTCCAGTGATATAATGATGTTCAGTTTTCTTAATGTTTTTGATGTTGATAGGTAAAATGTTTTGCAGATTCTCTTGATAAGATAAACAATGTGTGTTGATGGGACAAATGTCACATTTTGGCTTTTGGGTACATATTGTAGCACCTAAATCCATTAATCCCTGATTAAATGTTGAGGCATCGCAACCTTTAATAAGTTTTGCTACTATATCATAAGTTTGCTTTTGTGTACGCTTTTTAGCAATATTATCTTTTATACCATAATACCTTGCCATAATACGTAAAACATTGCCATCAACTGCAGGAACTTCTAATCCATAGGCAATTGAGCAAATAGCTCCTGCAGTATATTCTCCAACACCTTTAAGCTTGATAACTTCTTCATAAGTCTTTGGAAACTCACCATGATAATCATCAACAATCATTTTAGCGCTTATATGTAAATACTTAGCCCGACGATAATATCCTAAACCTTCCCATAACTTATAAATATCTTCTTCTTGTGCCAAAGCTAGAGTAGAAACATTATCATAAGTATCAATAAATCTAAGATAATAAGGTATGACAGCTTCTGTAGTTGTTTGTTGTAACATTATTTCTGATATCCAAATCTTATAAGGATCTTGAGTTTTCCTCCATGGTAAATCTCTTTTATGATGTTGATACCAATCTATTAATTCATCTTGCATATAATCACCATCTGTATTATATGTTAGGATTGGTTGAAATTAAAGAAAAATGATGTAATTATTTTTATAATGTGATAAGATATAAACGTAAAGGAGGTTGATGACTATGAAGTTAATTATTGCCATTGTCAATAACGATGACAGTTCTTCCGTACAGACTGCTTTAACTGAAGGTGGTTTCTTTGTAACAAAGATGGCTACTTCTGGAGGATTTTTAAAAAAGGGGAATACGACGTTTTTTATTGGGACAAATGATGATAAGGTCGATCCTGCACTAGCAATTATCAAAGCACATGCAAGAAAGCGTGTAGTGAAAGAACATACGGTTCCGCCGACGGAAATGGGTGAAATTTTTACGCCGATTATGGTTGATGTACTTGTTGGGGGAGCTACGGTCTTTGTGGTTGATGTTGATCGCTTTGAAAAAATTTAAAAGCTTAGGCTGTTTTTTCTTTGAGGTGTTATATGGAATTAAGAATTTTGAAAGATTATGAAATCAATAATATACAAAACATAGATGAAGAGAAATTGATATTTATAGGTGCATTTGATGAACATTTGGTTGGATATATTGGAATATATGATTTTTATCGTATAGATTATTTATATGTTAATAAGGATTATCGCAATAGAGGTATTGGAAGTCAACTTATAGAGTTGGTTAAAAAATATGCATTCAATGATTTAATAGTTAAAGGGCATCCATATTTTGAACATCTAGGTTTTATAAATGATCATGGTTATGATATATATCATTGTCAAACAAGCAATACTTTTAAAAGTTATGATGAAGTTCAAAATTTTATTGCTTCACAAAAAAGTCGTGTTTATGCCTTAACAAATTTTAAAAACTTTATGAATGATATGGCTAATCCTCAATTATTACTCAAGTGTATTCATATTGGAGGAACAAATGGCAAGGGATCGACGACTAATTATTTATCTTCAGTGTTACAATCGGAAGGGTATAAGGTAGCATCTTTTACTTCTCCTGCATTGGTGAGTCGATTGGATATTATGCGCATCAATGGTCAATCTATTGATGAAGAAACAATTATTCAATATGCTAATAGATATATGCAATTATGGTTGAATTATGAATTATCGATGTTTGAAATTGAAGTATTTATTTCGATTATGTATTTTATATCTCAGCATGTGGATTATGCATTGTTTGAAGTTGGTTTAGGGGGAGAATTAGATGCAACCAATATTATTGAACCTTTGATTGCAGTTAATACCAACATTGGGTTGGATCACACGGAATATTTGGGTGATACATATGAAAAGATAGCCAAAACGAAAGGTGGCATTATCAAGGATAACATTCCTTTTATTACAGGTGAGAACAAGCAGGAATGTATCGATGTCTTTCGTTCTATTTGTGATCAACATCATAGTTCATTATTACAATTAGATTCAATAGAAAATATTCATTTAGATCAAAATCAAGTTATATATGATTACAAAAATTATCATGTAACATTAAACACAACAGCCCTTTATCAGGCTAATAATAGCGCTCTCGCTTTAGATATTCTATTATATTTAAGAGATAATGGATTGATTCATTTAAACGATGAAAACCTTTTAAATGGCTTATATGAAGCCAAATGGCTAGGACGATTTGAAACTGTCAATGAAAATCCCTTAATAATTATAGATGGCGCACACAACAAGGAAGGAATGGAAGCTTTCTATAATTCAGCTAAGTATTATACTAAGATAAAAATAATTTTTTCAGCTTTGCGTGATAAAGATACACATGCAATGATAAAATTATTATTAAGACTTACTGATGATGTGACTATTTGTGAATTTGATTATTATCGCGCTCAAAGTGCTGAAATACTTGCTGAGAACTTTCCAGTAAAAATAGAAAAGGATTGGCACAAAGCTATAGATGATGCTTTTTATCATGATGGTGTTGTATTTATTACAGGTTCTTTATATTTCTTAAGTCAGGTCAGACCTTATATATTATCAAAAAAATAATTCTTGTATTTTAAAAATCTATATGGTAATATCACTTGTGCTTTTAGGAGGTTGATGATATGATATTTAATGAATTAGAATTATCAAGTGAAGTATTAAAAGGAATTGAGACAATGGGATTTATCTTTCCTACACCTATCCAGCAAAAATCTATACCTTTATTACTCGATGGTCGAGATATGATAGGACAAGCTCAAACAGGAACAGGTAAAACATTGGCATTTGGTAGTGTTATATTATCAACTTTACAAAAAGATAATCAATATGTCCAGGCTTTAATCTTATCGCCAACAAGAGAATTGGCTATGCAGATTGAAGACGAACTTAAACGTATTGGTAAATATACCAATTATAAAACTATTTGTGTCTATGGCGGTAGTGATATCGGTTTACAAATGCGTACATTAAATAAAGGTGTTGATATAGTGGTAGGAACACCAGGACGTGTATTGGATCTCATACGTCGCCATGCTTTAAATATAGAAAATATTTCATGGATGGTTTTAGATGAAGCAGATGAAATGTTGAATATGGGATTTATTGAAGATATTGAGGATATTTTAAAGAATACTCCTGAGGATAAACAAACAGCTTTGTTTTCCGCTACTATGCCTAGCGAAATCAAAAAGATAGCTAGTCAATATATGCAATATGATTATAAAATGATTCAAATTAAGGCCAAAACTATGACAGCTACTACTGTTTCACAATATTACTTTATTACAACACTTAATCAAAGATTTGAAACATTATGTCGTATACTTGATTCTAGAGATATGCAAAGAACATTGATCTTTTGTAAAACGAAGAGAAGCGTTGATGAAGTCGTTGCATCGATGAATCAAAGGCATTATAATGCGGAAGCTTTGCATGGAGATTTATCGCAACCTCAACGTATTAATACCTTAAAACGTTTTAAAAATGGTCGAGTGCAGTATTTGGTTGCAACTGATGTAGCTGCAAGAGGAATAGATATCGAGGATATTGGTTATGTTATTAATTATGAATTACCACAAGAGGATGAGTTATATATTCATCGCATTGGTAGAACAGGTAGAGCCAATAAAAAAGGTATTGCTTATAGTATTGTTACTCATAAAGAAAAGAGATTTTTAGAAGTCATTGCAAGAAAAACCAATAGTCATATAGAAAAATTAAAAATTCCTGATAATAATGAAATATTTGAACAAAAATCAAAAGATTTATTATTTGAAATACAAGATCGTATATTAAAAGGAAAACTAGATAATTATAAAAGATTATTAAGAGATATTCCTAAATCAATGCAAAAAGATGTGATGGCAGGTATGCTGGCTATGCTTTATGAAGAAAGAGTTGGCTTTGATTATCAGCAATTGGATAATCATAGTGAAGATCGCTTGTTTTTAACTATTGGATCAATGGATAAGGTTTATGTGAGAGATATCATTGAATTCTTACAAAGATATGGTCAAGTTAAAAGAAGTGATATCGGAGATATTACAATTAAACGTAAATATACTTTTGTGAATATTAAAAGTAGTGTAAGTGAACAAGTCGTAGAGAATTGTTATAATGAAAAAATCAGAGGCAGAAGAGTAAGATTAGAATATAGTGAAGAATGATTCAAAGTGATTATTAGCTTATAATCACTTTTTTTTAAAATAAATGAATTTTGTTATTGAAAGGAAGTATCACATTGTGTATAATGATTCAAGTAGTTATGAAGGAGGAAAAAATAAATATGACAAAGAAATATGTCTACCTATTTAGCGAAGGTAATAAAGACATGAGAAACCTTCTTGGTGGTAAAGGTGCTAACCTTGCAGAAATGACTAACTTAGGTTTGCCAGTACCAAGAGGATTCACTGTTACTACTGAAGCTTGTACTAGATATTATGAAGACGGTAAGAAAATCGCACCAGAAATTGAAGAAGAAATTGCTGGAAAATTAGTAGAATTAGAAAAGATTACAGGAAAAACAATGGGAGATGCTCAAAACCCATTATTAGTTTCTGTAAGATCAGGTGCAAGAGCTTCAATGCCTGGTATGATGGATACTGTATTAAACTTAGGTATGAACGATGAAGTTGCTAAAGGATTTGCTGAAACAACTAACAATCCTCGTTTTGTATATGATAGCTATCGTCGTTTTATTCAAATGTTCGCTGATGTTGTTAAAGGCTATCCAAAGAGTTCATTTGAAAGAAAATTTGATGTTATTAAAGAAGAAAAAGGTGCTCAATATGACACTGATTTAACAGCTGAAGATTTAATGGAAGTTGTTGAAATCTATAAGAGTGAATATAAAGCAATTGCTGGTGTAGATTTCCCACAAGATCCACGTGAACAAATGATGGAAGCTGTTAAAGCTGTATTTGGTTCTTGGAATAATGATCGTGCTATTTCTTATAGACGTATGAACGATATTCCAGGAAGCTGGGGAACAGCTGTAAACGTACAGGAAATGGTTTATGGTAACCGTGGAGATACTTCAGGAACAGGTGTTGCATTCACAAGAGACCCTGCAACTGGTGAAAAGAAACTTTATGGTGAATACTTAATGAATGCACAAGGTGAAGACGTTGTTGCTGGTATTCGTACACCTCAACCAATTGATACATTAAAAGAAGTATTACCTGATTGTTATGATCAATTCGTAAAAATCAATGCTATTCTTGAAGATCATTATAGAGATATGCAAGATATGGAATTCACTATCGAAGATGGTAAATTATTCATGTTACAAACTCGTAATGGTAAGAGAGCAGCTCAAGCTGCATTAAAGATTGCTGTTGATTTAGTAGATGAAGGTATGATTACTAAGGAAGAAGCTTTATTAAAAGTTGAACCTAAACAATTAGACCAATTATTACATCCAAGTTTTGATGCTGATGCTTTAAAAGCTGCTAAAGTTGTTGCTACTGGTTTAGCTGCATCTCCAGGTGCTGCTACTGGTCATATTTATTTCACAGCTGATGATGCATTTGAAGCTAGTCAAAATGGTGTTCAAGATATCTTATTAGTTCGTCTTGAAACTTCTCCAGAAGATATCGAAGGTATGGCAGTTGCTCATGGTATTTTAACAGTTCGTGGTGGTATGACATCTCATGCTGCAGTAGTAGCTAGAGGTATGGGTACTTGCTGTGTATCTGGATGTGGTGCTTTAAAGATTGATGAAGAATCTAAAGTCTTAACAACTCCAGATGGTAAAGAATATCATGAAGGTGACTTTATGTCATTAGATGGAAGCACTGGTAATGTATATGGTGAACAAATCAAGACTGTTGAGTCAACTATTAGTGGTGACTTTGGTAAATTTATGGGATGGGCAGATGAAGTTCGTCGCTTAAAAGTACGTGCTAATGCTGATAACCCAAGAGATGCTAAACAAGCTCGTAAATTCGGAGCTGAAGGTATCGGTTTATGTAGAACAGAACATATGTTCTTTGATGAAGAAAGAATCTTTAACTTTAGACGTATGATTACTGCTGAAGATGTAGAAACAAGAAAAGAAGCTTTAGAAAAGATTATGCCTTATCAAAAATCAGACTTTAAAGCATTATTTAAATCTATGGAAGGTTATTCAGTAACAATCCGTTTCTTGGATCCACCTTTACATGAATTCTTACCTCATACAGATGAAGAAATCAAACCATTAGCTGAAAGCTTAGGTATGACTTTTGAAGCTTTAAAAGCTCGTGTTGAATCATTAAAAGAATTCAACCCTATGATGGGTCATAGAGGATGCCGTTTATCAGTAACATATCCTGAAATCGCTGAAATGCAAACAAGAGCTGTTATTGAAGCTGCTATTGAAGTTGATCAAGAAGATGGTTTAAGTGTTGTTCCTGAAATCATGATTCCATTAGTTGGAGATGTAAAGGAATTAAAATATGTTAAGAATTTCGTAACTGCAACAGCTGATAAGATTATAGCTGAAGCTGGTGTAGATATGCAATACAAAGTTGGTACTATGATTGAAATCCCAAGAGCTGCATTAACAGCTGATAAGATTGCTGAAGAAGCTGAATTCTTTAGTTTCGGTACTAATGACTTAACACAAATGACTTATGGTTTCAGCCGTGATGATGCTGCTAAATTCTTAGAAGATTACTATACTAAACAAATCTTCGAATCAGATCCATTTGCTAAGTTAGATCAAGAAGGTGTTGGTCAATTAGTTAAGATGGCTGCTGAAAAAGGTAAAGCAACTCGTCCAGACATCCATTTAGGTATCTGTGGTGAACATGGTGGTGAAGCAAGTTCTGTAGAATTCTGCCATAGAGCTGGATTAGACTATGTATCATGCTCTCCATTCCGTGTACCATTAGCTCGTTTAGCTGCTGCTCAAGCTGCTGTTAAAGAAAAAAAGGGTATTACTGAATAGTTTATACAAAAAAGAGATATGCCATGCATATCTCTTTTTTGTATAAATTTGTCATTTCATGTATAATTTTAATATATTTATCATAAACTATTGAAGTACAATAAATTGTACGCTATAATATACTTAAGGAGGCATAAATTATGCAAGCTATAAATTATTCTACTTTAAGAGGTTCTATGAAACATTATTTTGATATGATTACTGATTCTTTTGAAACAATGATTGTTACAAGAAAAAATGGCAAAAATATAGTGTTTATGTCCGAAGAAACTTATAATAATCTTATTGAAAATAATTATCTAACTCAAAATAAAGCAAATTATGATTGGTTGATAGAATCAAAACAACAATTAGAATCTGGGAAAATAGTGATGAAAAATATAGAAGATTTATTATGAAAATAGTATTTACCGAAGATGGATGGATTGACTATATTTACTGGCAGACAGAAGATCGTAAGACAATAAAAAGAATTAATAAGCTTATACAAGATATAAGTAGAAATGGAAATGAGGGATTTGGTAAACCAGAACCTTTAAAAGGTAATTTGTTAGGATTATGGAGTAGACGAATTAATGATTATGATCGACTAATTTATAAGATTGACGAAGAAAATATTTATATTTTAGCATGCCGATATCATTATAAATAATAAATTTTGTATTCTAAGAACAAAACATTTTCTTCTTTTTGTATCATAAAATAATTGTATATTTCTATAATTTGATTATAATATTCTCTTGAAAGAGGAGAGAATCATGAGTGTAGGAAATAGAATATATAAAAAATTTAAAAGAATAGATCCAGCATTATATGCTGATTTTAATGATATACCAGTTGCCAATATAGGCGATGCTTCTATGAAAATAGCTTGTGTTGATAGTCATATACGTTCTATGAATCATCGTCGACTCATTGGACAAGCTTATACAGTAAGAGTTCCTGAAGGCGATAATTTACTTGTCTTTTATGCCATTGATAATGCAAATGAAGGAGATATTATTGTTATAGATGGTGATGGTTATAGTCAAAGAGCCTTATTTGGCGAAATATTATTGAAAATGGCGCAAAAGAAAGGTATTGGTGGATTTATCATTAATGGTGCAATTAGAGATTATGATGCTATTGAAAAGTCTGCTATTCCTGTTTTTGCGAGTGGCATTAGTCCCAATGGTCCATATCGTAATGGTTATGGAGAAGTGAACGTACCTGTTGTTATTGATGGAAAGGTTATCCAACCTGGTGATGTTGTTATTGGTGATGATGAAAGTATATAAAAGAAAATGATGATATTCAAATAGATTGGGTTTATAAGAAATTAAAAGACTTAAATTGTGAAATTCCCGAATTGCAAGCAGAAAGTGGAATTAAGATGAAAAAAAATTTAATTTTTAT
>JAJQDJ010000104.1 GCA_021202205.1 Erysipelotrichaceae bacterium | reverse complement strand
ACCCGTAAAGTCATTAACATATAATTTCTTAAAAATAAACTTAATGACATTGGTTAAAAAACAGCTATTTCAATAATACTTCACCATTAGATTCAATGATTTCTTTATAACGATAATAAGAATTTTTAATTTTTCTTTCTAATGTACCATGACCATCATTAAAACGATCAACATAAACAAAGCCATAACGTTTCTTCATTTCACCAGTACCAGCTGAAACAACATCAATAGGTCCCCAATAAAGATAACCGCGACAATCCACACCATCTTCTATAGCTGCATTGACATTTTTAATATGTTCTTCAATATAATGAACTCTAAAACTATCATCAATATGACCATTTTCATCTAGGTTTTCGTCCAAACCAACACCATTTTCAACAATCAATAATGGTAAATGATAACGATCATATAACACATTTAAAGTATAACGAAGACCTGCAGGATCAACTGCCCATCCCCAAGGTTGTGGTGCTTTATCTACTAAATAAGGATTATCCTTGCCAACTAAACCACCAGTGTCACCTTCTACATTCACATCAACATCATAAGTTGTTGAACGATAATAACTAAATGAGAAGAAATCAACAGTATATTCTTTAATCAATGCCAATTCTTCATCCGTAAAGTTAACAATAACGCCATCTTCTTTCCATACTTTATTCAAATATGAAGGAACAATGCCTAAGCAGAATGGATCACCAAAATAGAAAATATTTTTTCTTTGCATATCTAATGCACCTAATACATTTTCCGGATTACAATTATAAGGATAAATCGCAATACCAGAACATGTTAACATACAACCAATTTGATTGTTAGGATCAATTTCATGACCAGTTTTCACTGTTTGAGCATTAGCTACTAATAAATTATGATAAGCATCCCATTGATCTTGTTTTGTAGTAGAACCAATTGGGTCACTAGGATCTTTAGGATCTTTGATTGTTAAGACACCGCCAGCAACCAAGGGCATTCTAAATAAAGCATTAACTTCATTAAATGTTAACCATAGTCTGACTTTACCCTTATATCTTTCAAATACTGTTGTTACATAACGATTCCAGAATTCTATCAATTTAGGATTATTCCATCCTCCATATTCAGTTATTAAATGAAGTGGCGTTTCATAATGTGATAAAGTAATCACAGGTTCCATGCCAAGTTCATTCATACAATCAAACATATCATCATAGAACTTTAATCCTGCTTCATTTGGAGTCTCTTCGTCACCGTTAGGATATATTCTACCCCAAGCAATAGAAGTTCTAAAACTATTGAATCCCATACCTTTCATCAACTTTAAATCCTCACGATAACGATGATAACCATCAACTGCAATATGTGATAAATAAGCTTTATCAGGATTGAGACACATTTCATATTTCTTTGTTTCTTCATTCCATTTAATACCAGGATCTTTAGACATAATTCCTACTAATACATCAGTAACATTAGGCTGCTTGCCATCATCTAACCACGCACCTTCATACTGATTAGCTGCAATAGCACCACCCCATAGAAAATTCTTTGGAAAACTCATTTTTAATTCCTCCCTTTTGCATCATTATAAAACATAAAGGCAAAAAAGAAAATATGGACTAAGAAACTTTGTCCATATTTTTAAATGCTGTTGAAAGCATAAGTTTAATTCTATTTAATTGGTTAACTTCGCTGGCTCCTGGATCATAATCCACAGCTACAATATTACTTTCTGGATATTTCTTACGAAGTGCTTTGATAACACCTTTACCAGTAACATGGTTTGGTAAGCATGCAAATGGTTGCATACATACAATATTTGGTGCCCCTTCTTCAATCAATTCAATCATTTCGCCAGTTAAGAACCATCCTTCGCCACACATATTACCTAATGATACAACTTCACTAGCTTTTTGTGCAAGATGTTCAATATTGCTTGGTGGTACAAAACGTTTTGAAGCATCTAAGGCTTTGATCATATCTTTTCTAAGGAAATCAACAAGCTTAATAGCAGCATTACATAGTTGCATGGTTGATTTTTTACCATCATAGTGTTCATATTTGAATCTTGCATTATAGAAACTATATTGGAAGAAATCAATCAAGTCAGGCATGACAGCTTCGCCACCTTCTGATTCAATAATATTAACAATATCATTGTTAGCTGTTGGATGGAATTTTACAAGAATCTCACCAACCAAACCAACACGAGGCTTTTTGATATCTAGTAGTGGTAATTCATCAAAGTCTTTGACTATAGCATAGACGTTTTTCTTAAATTCTTTCATAGAACCATTTTCAACATTCTTTTGACATTTTTCAACCCAAGAATCATATAATTGATTAGCCGAACCTTTAACTGCTTCATATGGTCTAACACGATAGAGAATACGCATAAATAAGTCACCATATAAGACAGCCAAAATAGCTTTCTTACCTAATTTGTATGTAATCTGGAACCCAGGATTGCTTTCAAGTCCTGCTAAATTAGCTGAGATGACAGGAGCTTGAGACATACCTGCATCTTTTAAAGCTTTTCGAATAAATGCAATATAGTTTGTAGCACGACATCCTCCACCTGTTTGCGAAATGATTAATGCTGTTTTATTGATATCGTATTTTCCACTATTTAATGCATTCATCATTTGTCCAATAGTTAATATACTAGGATAACATGCATCGTTATTAACATATTTTAATCCCTGTTCTACTGCTCCTTTATCAACAGAAGGTAGAACAACTAAGTTATAGCCTTCACTTTGACAAGCTGTTTCAACAAATTGGAAATGAATCGGAGACATTTGTGGACATAAAATAGTCCATTTATCTTTTTTCATTTGCTTTGTATAAGGAACTTTATTGACTTCATATTTTTGATCAAGATTAATTATATCTTTTTTCTTTCTAATCGTTGCTTTTAAGGAACGAATACGGATACGTATTGCTCCTAAATTACTACCTTCGTCGATCTTGATAAGAGTATATATCTTATTTCTTGCTTTTAGTATTTCAGCTACCTGATCGGCAGTAACAGCATCCAAGCCACAACCAAATGAAGTTATTTGTATTAATTGTAAATCATCTCTTGATGATACAAATGAAGCTGCTTTATACAAACGTGAATGATATGTCCATTGATCGACAACTCTTAATTTCAAATGTTCATCATCTAAATAACATACACTATCTTCACTTAATACTACAAATCCTTCACCTGTAATCAAATCAGGTAATCCATGATTAATCTCAGGATCTACATGATAAGGTCTACCTGCTAAAACAATACCTTGCATATGATGTTCTTGCATGTATTCCATAGCACGCTTACCTTCTTGTCTAATATCTTCTTGACAATGTTGTAATTCTTTATAGGCTTTATCTATAGCATTTTGCAGCTCGTCATCTGAAATATTGAATTCTGCTAAATCCTGTTTTAATATCTTAAATAATGTTTTTGGATTATTCAATGAAACAAAGGGATTCTTGAAATTGATATGTTTTTCTTCGATATTATCAACATTTGTACGAATAACCTCTGGGTAAGAGCCAACAACTGGACAATTATAATGATTACCCGCATCTTCATTTTCTAATCTTTCATAGATAACAGAAGGATAGAATATAAATTTCACACCTCTATCAATTAGATTTTCGATATGACCATGAGCAATTTTAGCAGGATAACATACACTTTCACTTGGAATAGAATCTATACCTCTTTCATAAGTAGCTTTAGTTGATCTAACTGATAATACCACTCTAAACTTTAATTCGCTAAAGAATGTATGCCAGAACGGATAATTCTCATACATATTCAAGACCCTAGGAATACCTACAACACCTCTCGTAGCTTCATCCTTAGGTAATGAACGATAATTAAAGACACGACGATATTTATAATCAAATAAGTTAGGTAATGATTTAGATTTTAATGGCAAATTGGCACCACGTTCACATCTATTACCACTTATATATTCTCTTCCATCATTAAATGATGTAATTGTTAACATACAATTATTGGTACATTTACCACAATTACGCATCGTATTTTCATATGTCAGCTTTTCTAATTCTGCTAAAGTAAGCATAGTAGAAGGCTGCCCATCATCGTTTTCCATGGCAATTCTTGCCATACCATAAGCACCCATCAAACCAGCAATATCAGGACGTATAACATTCATATCGGCTTCTTTTTCAAAAGCTCTTAATACTGCTTCATTATAGAATGTTCCACCCTGGACAACAACATTCTTACCAATTTGATCTTTGCTTCTTAATTTAATAACTTTATATAATGCATTCTTAATAACTGAATAAGATAAACCCGCTGAAATATCGGCTAAAGTTGCTCCTTCTTTTTGAGCCTGTTTGACTTTAGAATTCATAAATACCGTACAACGGCTACCTAAATCAAGTGGATGCTTGGCAGTTAAAGCCAACTTGGCAAACTCATCTATTTCATAACCCAATGAATGAGCAAAAGTCTCTAAGAAAGATCCACATCCTGATGAGCATGCTTCATTTAATGTTATATCTTGTATAACATCATCTTTAATTGTGATAGCCTTCATATCTTGGCCACCAATATCTAGGATAAAATCAACATCAGGTTGATAGAATTTTGCAGCTGTATAATGAGCAATCGTTTCAACTTCACCATAATCTATTTTTAAAGCAGCTTTAATAAGTGCTTCGCCATAGCCAGTAACCCCTGCTTTTTTAATAACGCATCCTTCTGGTAACATTTTATAAACTTCTTTCATTATCTTAATAATCAGTTTTAATGGATTACCCTCATTAGAACTATAGAAAGAATAGAGTATCGATCCTTCTGGATCAATTAATATCACTTTAGATGTTGTTGAGCCTACATCAATACCTAAATAAATATCACCTTGATATTTTTGAAGATTCCTTTTTTTCGTAATAGCTTTATTATGTCTCAATCTAAAACCATTCAATTCATCTTCATTATGAAATAATGGTTCCAATGTATTTTTAGCTTCATTACCATGAGATTTCAGATCCTCCAATCTTTGAATCAATTCATTCAAAGCAACTGGATTTTCTACATCTCTGGCATTTAAAGCAGCACCCATAGCCACAAATAATTGTGAATTATCAGGGAAGATAATTTCATCATCACTTAGATGAAGCGTTTCAATGAAACGTTGTCTTAACTGGTCTAAGAAATATAAAGGTCCCCCTAAAAATGCAACCTTACCTTTAATAGGCTTACCACATGCTAAACCACTGATGGTTTGATTCACAACGGCTTGAAAAATAGAAGCCGCAATATCTTCCTGACTAGCACCTTCATTAATGAGAGGCTGTACATCTGTTTTTGCAAATACACCACATCTTGAAGCAATAGGATAGATACGTTTATGATGTTTAGCAAGTTCATTTAAACCAGAAGCATCTGTCTGCAATAAAGTTGCCATTTGATCAATAAAGGCTCCTGTACCACCCGCACAAGTCCCATTCATCCTTTGTTCTAAAGAACCTTCAAAATAGGTGATTTTTGCATCTTCTCCACCTAACTCGATCGCCACATCAGTTTGTGGAATATATGTTTCGACTGTTTTTGTACAAGCAATAACTTCCTGTACAAATTTCACATTCATTGATTCTGATATTGATAAACCTCCAGATCCTGTAATAACAGGATAAACTTCAATATCTGGATAATCTTGTGTTATTTCTTTTAATAAATCTAAGATTGTATTTCTAACATCTGAATTATGTCTTACATAATTAGAAAACAAACAAGTATTATCTTCATCTGTAAGATAAGCCTTGACAGTAGTAGATCCTACATCGATTCCTAAATAATATTTCATAATATCTCTCCTTTTCACACAATTACCATTCATAAATTACGCTACAAATATTAACTTATTATGACATGATTTTCAATCATTTTGCATAATATGTGTTATACGTTTCATTATACGAATAAAATTCGTAGCATCATCTTCACCCAATTCACATAACAAATGACTCATATACGTTTCAACTTCTTCTCTTCTAGCATCTGCATAGGCTTTTCCATCTTGCGTAATAAATACTTTTATTTTACGTTTATCATGTTCATCAGGATTTCTTATAATATAGCCTTTATTTGATAAAGTATTGAGCAATGCTGCTACACGAGATGTATTAACATTGAGCTTTTGACTAATATCGCGAGCATGAGCCCCATCTTTTTCCTCAATAAGATAGATAAGTACACCAAGCTCTCCACGTGTGCATTCAAACATATTTTGTTGTAACATTCTACAAGGCATATCGTAATCAGCCATATAATGTAATAATTCTTTTGTACTTTCTTGATAGTTCATAATTACCTCACACCATGAGCATTTTAAACTGTTTTACTAGTCTTGTCAACTTATTTGTTAATTTGTCAAAAACATTGTGATTTAGATAATAAATTGATAAAATATATAAAAAGGAGAGAAAGCTTATGTATCAAAAAATCAAAGAATTAGCACATCTTTATTATACTGATACTGTTAACACAAGACGTGATTTACATAAATATGCAGAAAGAGGATGGCTAGAAGTTAGAACTGCCTGTAAGATTGCAGTTGAATTAGAAAAATTAAGTTACGAAGTCTTAGCTGGTGAAGATATTATGGATAAAGATGCTCGTATGGGCTTACCAAGTGAACATGCTTTACATTTGAACTATCGACGTGCCCAAAAAGAAAATGCCAATCCCTAAGTATTTGGAAAAAGTTAAAATGGGTATGACGGCTGTAGCAGGTGTTTTAAGATGTGGTGAAGGTCCTACAATTGGTTTGAGATTTGATATTGATGCTTTAGGATTGATTGAAGATACAAATGATGATCATTTGCCTTTTGTAGAAGGCTTTAATTCATGTCATTTGGGAGCTATGCATGCTTGTGGTCATGATGGCCATACCGCTATCGGTTTAACAACTGCCAAAATATTAATAGATATTAAAGATCAATTACATGGGACTATTAAGCTTATTTTTCAGCCTGCTGAAGAAGGTGTAAGAGGGGCTAGAAGTATTGCTGAAAGTGGTTTCCTAGATGATGTTGATTATTTATTTGCAGCTCATATTATGCCTAGTTTTGATAGGCCCTATGATTTATACTTTGGTATGAATAAAACTTTTGCGACAACCAAACTAGATGTAACTTATCATGGTGTCAGTACCCATGCAGCCGAATCACCACAATTTGGCAAAAATGCTATTCTTTCTGCAGCTACATGCATTGTTAATCTTCATGCCATACCTCGAAATGCTCAAGGAGATACACGTGTGAATGTTGGCACTATTCATGCTGGAACAGGTAGAAATGTCATACCTGAGACAGCTAAAATGGAATTGGAAGTCAGAGGTGTTACAACTGAACTCAATCGTTATATGGAGATGTATGCGAGAGATATTATTAATGGTGCTGCCCTCATGCATGATACAGTTGTTGAAGTAAAAAAAATGGGTAAAGCTCATGCAGTAGAGTGTGATGAAGACTTAATGAATGAGCTAAGAACAATGTGTCAACAAAATCTCCCTGATTTATCTTTACCTCCTGTCAATATGGATCCATTAGGTGGAAGTGATGATTTTTCTTATTTGATGACTCGTGTACAAGCTCATGGCGGCAAAGCCACATATATGAAACTATTAACACCTATTGTTTCATCTCCTCATAATACAGCTTTTGATTTTGATGAAAAAGTCCTTGAGCTTGGACCAAGAGTCTTTGCAAGTATTGTTTATAGTTTTACAAACAAGTAATAATGTTTCATTCAATCAAGAAAAGATATAATAATATGAACAATCAATGTAGTAGTGAAGATGGTTTAGAAGCTTTTATTGCACTTAGACAAGAAGCAAAGCAAAACGACCTCTAAGATATGACTTTAGATGAAATCAATGAAGATATATAAAAATGGATGCAAAACATCCATTTTTAAATTACATCGAAAATACTTTTTCTAACCACGCTAAACATAATGGTACCCATTGTGTTACACTAGAATCAATAGGATCTTTTTGAATTGTTAAGGCATTATTGACTGACATACCATGATGCCCACTTTGGAAAATATGCATCTCAAATGGCAATCCTGCTTTTTCTAGCTTACTAGCAAGCAACCAAGTGTTTTTAACAGGCACATATTCATCATAACGACAATGATAAAAGAATATTGGTACCGTATCTTTGCTAACATAATTAAGAACATCAATTTGAGCTGTTCTATCAGCTGTAATTTTACCAGGTGTTGGTATAACCAAATCATCAACTTCATTATCAAAGATTGTGGATAAATCATTACAACAATAGCCTAATACCGCTGCATTGGGTTTCATATCTTCCTCGTTCACACCTAATTGCTGTGCTATTTTTGTATCATTCCATTGCGTTGCAGACATGGAAGCTACACTTGCACCTGCTGAAAAACCTGCAACCACAATCTTATTAGGATCAATATACCATTCCTTGGCATGTTGTCTAATAAAAGATATAGCCCAACATATCTCGACTAAAGGATTAGGAAACTGTGAATAATCACCTACAGAATAATTCAATACAAAACTAACATATCTTTCTTTCACAAACGTTAATGCAACCATTTCTCCTTCTGTATAACTTAAATGCGTCCATGCTCCTCCAGGTAATGCAATCATCACTGGCATTAATGGGCCTTCATGAATATCAGAAATATACGTTTGTAAATTAACTCTACCATCATTAGTATAATTAATAGTTTCATGAATCATATTCATACCTTCTTTCTGTTTCTATCTTAACAGAAATTTATCATTTATAAGAGCCCATTTATCTTATAAACAAGGTTATTTTATCTTATTTGCTTCATATACACATAAGGTGTTATATCAAACCTTTTTTTAAATTCATTGGTAAAAGCTTTGTTACTTTTAAAACCATTCTTTAATGCTATATCTAATATATTG
>JAJQDJ010000048.1 GCA_021202205.1 Erysipelotrichaceae bacterium | reverse complement strand
CCTCCAAATCAGCCCTCCCTTAATTCCAGTTTCATTTTACAATACGGGTTAATATGAAATATAGGTATTTTACATTTTTAATCTTGTTTTATATAATATAGGCGAGGTGATAAAAGTGAAAGAATTAGTAAAGGTATGGGATAAAACATTCCCTAAAAGTGAAAAAGTAGAACATGAGAAAATAACATTTCATAATCGATTTGGTATTACGTTAGTAGGAGATTTATATAAACCTAAAAATATGGAAGGGAAATTACCTGGTATTGCAGTATGTGGACCTTTTGGTGCTGTTAAAGAACAAGCTTCTGGCAAACAATGGCTGAAAGAGGATTTGTTACTTTAGCATTTGATCCATCTTTTACAGGTGAAAGTGGAGGAGAACCTCGATATGTAGCATCTCCAGATATTAATACAGAAGATTTTCAAGCAGCTGTTGATTATTTATCAGTGAATGATGATGTTGATGCTGATAAGATTAGTATTATTGGTATTTGTGGTTGGGGTGGTATTTCATTAAATACTGCAGCTATTGATACAAGAATTAAAGTGACTGTAGCTTGTACGATGTATGATATGAGTAGAGTGAATGCCTACGGCTATTTTGATGCTGTAGATGAAGAAGCCAGATATGCTATGAAAGAACAACTCAATGCTCAAAGAATTGAGGATTATAAAAATGATTCATATAAATTAGGTGATGGAGTTGTTGATCCATTGCCTGAAGATGCTCCATATTATGTTAAAGATTATTATGACTATTATAAGACAGATAGAGGATATCATGATAAATCACTCAACTCTAATGGTGGATGGAATATGACATCATCATTATCATTTATCAATACAAAACAATTATCATATCTAAGTGAAGTCAAAAATGCTGTATTATTAGTACATGGCGAAAAAGCTCATTCATATTATTTTAGTAAGACTGCATTTGAAATGTTAAAAGGTGATAATAAGAAATTTATTTCTATTCCTGATGCTGTTCATACTGATTTATATGATCAAGTCAATATTATTCCATTTGATGATATTGAGACATTTATAAGAGATAATATTTAATGGAATATATGACACTCAATAATGGCATGAAAATGCCATTATTAGGTTTGGGAACCTGGGATTTAAGAGGACAACAGTGTATTGATACAGTCGTAGATGCTATTGATGTAGGTTATCGTCTCATTGACACAGCATAAATGTATGGCAATGAAAAAGAAATTGGTGTAGGTATTAAACAAAGTGGTCTATAACGAAATGAATTATTTTTAACAACCAAAATTTACGGGAATTGTCAAAGTTATCAAAAGACAAAAGGTGCTATTGTAGAATCATTAAACAATCTACAAACAGATTATTTAGATTTGGTATTATTACATGAGCCCTATAGTAAAGAGGTAGAAATGTATCAAGCATTAGAAGAAGCTTATCAACAAGGTATAGTTAAAGCTATAGGTATTTCTAATTATGATGAAAGAAGATTTAAAAAGTTTATTAACCATTGCCATATAATACCAATGGTTAATCAAATAGAAAATCATGTGTATTATCAAAAATGGGAATATCAACAATTACTCGAACAAAACAATATTAAAGTTCAAGCTTGGGCACCATTAGCTTCGTCTTTAAAAGATATATCAAATGAACCAATACTATTAGAAATAGGAAACAAATACCATAAAACACCCCAACAAATAGCTTTACGTTTTCTAATCCAAAGAAACATATCTGTGATTACTAAATCAAAAAGAAAATCAAGATTACAAGAAAATATTGATATCTTTGACTTTGCATTAAGTGATGAAGATGTTAGTAAAATCAAACAACTAGATAATAATTACACCTTATTTCCATGGACAAAGATGTTTTAAAAGGATTGATTTTGAAAATCAATCCTTTATTTTGTATTTTTGAATTACAAATTAATATTTTATGGCTAAAACTGTTTTTGATCATTTATGAATAGATCCAATAGTATTATTCCAATGGCATTAATTGTGCCTATATTATATGTAGATAATATCAAAAAAATGGTAAAATATTTGTAATGAGAAAACGATTACTCATTGATTTAATAGATATTTATTAAATCAATGAGACGATAACGTTAAAGCTATACAATATTAATAATGAGGAGGAATCAAAATGAAAAATTATTATGTCCATCAATGATGTGTGCTAATTTTGGAAACTTAGAGGATGAAATGAAAAATCTTGAAAGTGCAGGATTCGATTTGTTTCATTTGGATGTAATGGATGGAAGTTTTGTGCCTAATTTTGGAATGGGACTACAGGATATAGAATATTTTTGTAAACATGCGTCTATTCCATGTGATGTTCATTTAATGGTACAGAATCCAAGTGCTTATGTAAAAAAGTTTGCGGATATTGGCACATCAATTATTTATATTCATCCAGAAACAGATGTTCACGCATGCCGTACATTGCAAATGATTAAAGATTGTGGAAAAAAAGCAGGTATTGCAGTGAATCCAGGTACATCATTTGAAACTGTTAAGGATCTACTATATTTATGTGATTACGTTCTGATCATGAGTGTTAATCCTGGCTTTGCTGGACAAAAGTATTTGGATTTTGTCACTCCAAAATTTAAAAAATTTGTGGAAGAAGCAGATAATTATGGTGGTTATAAAGTCATGATAGATGGGGCCTGTTCACCTGAAAAGATAGCTATGCTTTCAAAAATTGGTGTTGAAGGTTTTATTCTAGGTACCAGTGCATTGTTTGGTAAAGATAAAAGCTATAGTACCATTTGTCAGGAATTAAGAGTATTATAATGAACTATTTTGTAAATGTACTGGATAAAATATCCAAGCCTATGAAAAGATTTGGTGAGTTAAAAGCCATTAAAGCTATCCAAGAAGGACTTGTTGGATCAGTGGGTATTACTATTATTGGGGCTATATTTTTATTGTTATATGTTTTATCAGCACCTGATTATTTAGCTGAAGGAGTGACAGTTTTACCATTTCTTTCAGATATCTGTGATAAGTTTTTAATTATCAATGCTCTTACAATGAATATGCTTGCGTTGTATGTATCAGTATCCATTGCTATAGCATTTGGTAAAGAATATGATATTGAACCGATTACTAGTGCTTTGAGTGGATTAATGGCATTTATTTTATTATCTAATAATGGTACTCAAACAGCTGTATTGATGAGTGAATTGACTGATCAGAGTAATTCTTTTACAGCATTGGATGCGACTTATTACAATGGTGGAGGGCTAATTGTTGCCATTATCGCTGGATTTGTCTCAATTTATATTATTCATTTATGTTATAAATGGAATGTTAGAATTAAGATGCCTAGTAGTGTTCCTGATGCTGTAGAAAACTCCTTTTCTGCATTAATTCCCTATTTTATAACAGCAGTCATTTGTTGGGGTATTCGATCAATACTTAATTTTGATATATCTCAGTGGTTTACAACAGCCTTGTTACCAATATTAGGAGCAGCTGATAATTGTTTTACATATACGCTATTTAATTTTATTAAGACTTGTTTATGGTCTGTTGGTTTAAATGGTGACAATATGTTATCAGCTATTTGTACGCCACTTAATACAATATGGCTCAATGAGAATGTTGCAGCAGCAACAGCTGGTGAAACATTAAGTCATGTATGGATTGCTAATATTGGAAGACTAGATATGTGGGTTTCTTCTGTTTGGCCTATTTTGTTTTTATTATTGACATCTAAAAAACTTAAACATATGAAACCATTTGCGATAGCTTGTACACCTGCAGCTATATTTGGTATTGTTGTTATGGCTTGCCAGTTGTTTTAAATCCTTATTTCTTTATTCCAATGATTATTTCTCATACAGTTACATCAATTGTTACTTATGAGGCATTTGCCTTAGGATTAGTAACAAAAGCTTATATTATTACACCTTGGTGTTTACCAGCGCCTATTCTAGCTATTGTACAGTCTGGAATGGATATCAGAGCATGTCTGATTCCAATCATTAATTTTATTATAGGTGTTATTATCTTTTATCCGTTTTTTAAATCTTATGAGAAACAGGAAACTGAAAAAATAGCATCTGAGGAGGAAACAAAGTGATTAAATGGGGAATTATTGGTTATGGAAGAATCGCTTCTAGATTTGAAAAAAGTTTATCTTATAGTCACAATGGTGAATTATATGCAATTGGAACACGATCAAAATGTGATGAGGCAAAACATTCTCATCCTAATATAAAAATATCAAGACTATAATCAATTAATCAATGATGGCAATATTGACGCTATATATATTGCACTACCACATCAATTACATTACGAATGGTCTAAAAAAGCATTGCTTAATCATAAATCTGTTTTAGTAGAAAAACCCTCAACATTGTCATCTAGTCATATTCAGGAATTATGTAATTTAAGTAAAGCAAATCAAGTTTTCTTCATGGAAGCTATGAAGTCAAGATTTATTCCAATGGTTGATGAATTGAAAGAATTACTTAATAAAGGAATTATAGGTCATATAAAATTGATTGAAAATGCATTTTGCTATGATATGCCTTATAATAATCAATCTTATATATATGATAAAAATCAAGGTGGAGCTTTATATGATGTAGGTATGTATAATATTGCAATGATAATAGATTTGATTCCTTTACCATTATTAGATATGAAAGTAGAATATGAGAAACAATACGATGTTGATGTATATGATAAAGTCATATTAACTTTTGATGGATGTCAAGCAGTATTGGAAATGGCAACCATGCGTGATTACAATACAAATATGAGAATTGTTGGTGATAAAGGTTTCATAACGTGCTCACCATTTTATCGACCAACAGAAATTATTGTTAATTATGATAATGGTTAAATTGAAAAATATGCTAAACCTTATATATATGATGATTTTTATGGAGAAATTGAAGAAGTACATCGAGGTATAAAAGAAAATCAATATGAGAGTCATAGATATACACATCAAGATATGATTCAAGGTATTCAAATAATGGAAATGAACAAAGAAAAAATAAAATAGAGGAGATTATAAGATGAGTTTTCCAAGTAATTTTTTATGGGGCGGATCAATTAGCGCTGCCCAAATTGAAGATGGTTGGAATGAAGGAGGTAAATCACCTGTTTCGGTTGATTATTGTACTGCAGGCTCAACAACTGTTAGAAGAGAAATATGGTATTTAGATAAAGATGGAAAGCGTGCTTCTAAGCTCTGGGAACCAGTTGATGAATTACCAGAAGGAGCAACATATCAACTATTTGATGATCTACATTATACAAATCATGTGGCTGCTGACTTCTATCATCATTATAAAGAAGATATTGCATTAATGGCAGAAATGGGCTATACAACATTTAATACATCTATTTCTTGGGCAAGAATTTATCCTGAAGGTATAAAAGGTGGAGTTAATCAGGAAGGGGTTGAATTCTATCGTGATATGTTTAAGGAATGTCGTAAATATGGTATGGATCCTGTAATCACATTATATAAATATGATGAACCAGTATCATTAAATATCCAACATGGTGGGTGGCGTAATCGTGCTATGATTGATGAATTTGTTGCTTTTGCTAGGGTTTGTTTTAGTGAATATAAGGATTTAGTGAATAAGTGGATGACATTTAATGAAATTAATATCATTATGCCTCGTAGTGATACACCCAAAGATATGGCACAACGTAACCTGCTATATATGCATAATCAATTAGTTGCAGCTGCTAAAGCAACAATCGTTGCTCATGAAATTGATCCAAATATTAAGGTGGGTGCAATGATTTGTGGTAATATGAATTATCCATTAACACCTGATCCTAAAGATGCTTTAGCTGTATATACAAACTTCCAAAATTTCTTTGCTTATAGTGCTGATACAATGATAAGAGGTGCTTATCCAAGCTTTGCACCAAGAATTTGGAAAGAATTTGATATTGATTTACATATCAGTGAAGAAGATAAGGCTGTTTTGAAAGTTGGTAAAGCAGACTTCTTAGGTTTCTCTTATTATTAATCAGGTGTTATAAGTATCCATCCACAGGAAAATGATACAACTGAAGGTAATGGAACGAATGCACTTGTTTAATCCTTACTTAGAGAGAAATGCATGGGGATGGCAAATTTATCCAATTGGATTTAAGCATTTTATGCATCTTATTAATGATCGTTACAATGTACCATTGTTTGATGTAGAAAATGGTATAGGGTTAATTGAAACAGAAGGTGATGACGGAATTGTTCATGATCAGGCAAGAATTGATTATCATAGACAACATATTCAATGTATGAAAGAAGCTGTTGAAGAAGGTGTCAATCTATTTGGATATACAACATGGGGTTGTATTGATCTTGTTTCAGCAAGTTCAGGACAAATGGATAAGCGTTATGGTTTTGTGTATGTTGATATGGATGATGAAGGAAATGGCGATTTACATCGTTCAAAGAAAGATTCATTTTATTGGTATCAAAAAGTTATTAAATCGAATGGTGAAGATTTAGATTAGGAGGTTAATATGAGTTTTCCAGATAAATTTTTATGGGGTGGTTCTATCAGTGCGGCTCAATGTGAAGGAGCTTGGGATGAAGATGGTAAAAGTCCTGTTCAAGTAGATTTTGGCGATCCAGGAACAACTACTAATAATCGTTATATACATTATTTAAATGTGGATGGTACGCGTGGTAAAATGCGTCAATTTGACCACTTACCTGAAGGTGCAAAATATGAAATTTTTGATGATATAAGATCTACAAATCATGTGGGTATTGATTTTTATCATCGTTATAAAGAAGATATTGCCTTGCTTGCAGAGATGGGCTTTACAACATTTAATACAACTATTTCATGGGCTAGAATTTATCCTTATGGTGTAGAAGGTGGAATCAATCAGGCAGGGGTTGACTTCTATCGTTCATTATTTGAAGAGTGTCGTAAATATGGAATGGATCCAGTTATTACATTATATAAATATGACGAACCTGTTTGCTTAGAGGAAACTTATGGCGCTTGGGCTAATCGAGAAATGATTCATCAATTTGTTGAATTTGCTCGTGTGTGTTTTAGCGAATATAAGGATTTGGTCAATAAATGGCTTACTTTTAATGAAATAAATATTTTATTACATTTTGATGTTAAAGAAGGTAAGCAGGTAGCTTACAGTGAGTTGCATAATCAAATGGTTGCGGCTGCAAAAGCTGTCCAAGTTGCCCATGAAATTGATCCTGATATTAAAGTTGGAACAATGGTTGCAGGATTCTGCTGTTATCCATACACATGTGATCCTAATGATGTACTATTAAGTTATAAAGCGTTCCAAAATATGTTTGGTTATTGTGCAGATACTATGATAAGAGGTTATTATCCTTCTTATGCTTCACGTATCTGGGAAGAAAACAATGTTGTTTTAGATATAACTGATGAAGATAAAGAAGATTTGATGAAAGGTAAGGCAGATTTCTTAGCTTATTCATATTATATGTCTAATGTTGTTACTACGCATACAAATGAAGGTGATGCTTTAAAAACAGCAGGAGGACAAGGAAGCATATCTAATCCTTATTTGAAAGCATCTGATTGGGGATGGCAGATTGATCCTGTAGGATATGAATATTTCTTACACTTCTTATATGATAGATATCAGATTCCATTATTTGATGTTGAAAATGGTTTGGGTGCTTATGATAAAGTTGAAGAAGATGGCTCTATTCATGATGATTATCGTATTAATTATTTTAGAGAACATATCAGAAGTTTAATGAAAGCTCGCAAAGAAGGCGTTAATATTTTTGGATATACAACTTGGGCACCGATTGATTTGGTATCATTTACAACAGGACAAATGGATAAACGTTATGGCTTTATCTATGTTGATATGAATGACAAGGGTGAAGGGGATTTGCATCGCTCTAAGAAGGATTCTTTCTATTGGTATTAAAAAGTTATTAAAACTGATGGTGAAGATTTAGAATGAGTACTATTAGATTAATTAGTGCAACAGGTAGTGATTTTGAGAAAAAGAGTGCATCAGAATTAAAAGAATCTATTTTTAAGTCTGAAGGACGTGTAGTAATGGGACAGCATCTATTATTTGCTGGAACAGGACTTGTTAGAGGCGTTACTAATAGTGAATTAATGTTTAGCTTTGGTGCTGATATGGTTATGCTAAATACTATGGATTTAGATGATTTATCAAATAATCTAGGACTTTGTGGGTTAACATTTCAACAATTAAAAGAAAAATGTCGTAGACCTATTGGAATTTATTTAGGATGTCCTAAAAAAGGGTATAATGATGGTGGTAAGAAAGCTCTTTATAAACGTGAAGGAATGCTAGCAACACCAGAACATATTCAAACATGTTTAGATTTAGGTGCTGATTTTATTGTTTTAGGTGGTAACCCTGGTAGTGGAACTTCAATAAATGATGTCATTGCTGCAACAAAGATAGCAAGAGAAATATGTGGTAATCAAATGCTTATTTTCCGGGAAAATGGGAAGATGGCATTCATGAAAAGGTATTAGGTGATCCGTTAGCGGATTATGATGCCAAAGATATTATAAAACAACTTATTGATGCCGGCGCAGATTGTATTGATTTACCTGCACCAGGATCAAGACATGGCATTACTGTTGAACTGATTAGAGAATTGGTTGAATATGTTCATCGTTATAAACCAGGGACTTTAACTATGTCATTTTTAAATAGTTCTGTTGAATGCGCGGATCCTGATACGATTCGTTTAATAGCATTAAAAATGAAGGAAACAGGTGCCGATATCCATGCAATTGGTGATGGCGGATTTGGCGGATGTAGTTCACCTAAAAATGTATATCAATTATCAGTATCATTAAAAGGTGAAAACTATACATGGTTTAGAATGGCTACAACAAATAGATAGTCGTCTGGTAAAATGTCAAGAAGAAATTTAAAAGATTTTTAAATAAATTCA
>JAJQDJ010000144.1 GCA_021202205.1 Erysipelotrichaceae bacterium | reverse complement strand
GCCTTGATATAATCAAGGCTTTTCATTACGAATTAATCACCAACGTATGATTACTTTTATTTTATATTAACTATTTTCAATGTTTTTATATACATTTATTACATATTTTGCATGATTTTACATATATTACAATTATTTATAAAATTTTTTAGTATCAAAATAGTATCAATAACATATAATGACTATTTAGGAAAATCCTTATCATATAATATATTAACTTTTTTAAGTTTTTATACTATAATAGTCACCTACACAAATCAATGTGGGGTGTTCCACATTAGTAGATACACAATAAGGCACCTCTTCATAACACATAAAATAAAGCAATATAGAAAGTTGCCACGATCATGTAATAATTATTCAAGGAAGTTCAAAAACTTCCTTTTTATCTAGTCAATTTTATATTACTTTGGTATAATTTTTAATGAGGTGAATATCATGCTTATTGATAAAATGAATGAACTCAAACAAATAACGTCTCAAGAAGAAGCAGTCATTGAATATATCAATGATAACCTAAAAGCTGTATTAGATATGATTTGTAATGAATTAGCTAAAGCCAGCTATACTTCATCTTCAACAATTATCAGATTATGTAAAAAGCTTGGTTTTAAGGGATATTTGGAATTTAAAGTAGCCTATACAAGTGAATATGCTCAAATGATGGAAGAAAAAGAAATCGAAGAAGCCCATTTAAAGAAAATACAAGCATTGATGAAGTTATCGATATTGTTCCAAAACTTTATATCAAAACAATCAACTATGCTAAAACAATGTTAGATCGTAATACTATTATTCGAATTACTAATTTAATGAAACAAGCTGATAGAATAGAAATATATGGTGTTGGTATTAATTACAATCTAGCTAATATGATTGCTTATCGTTTTGAAACAGTCAATAAAGATTGCTTTGTTTATACTTCTGCTCATTGGGAACATTTAAAGTATTTAGAAACATCAAAACTAAGAACTATTGCCATACTGATATCACGAACAGGGAAAAATCCTATAATATTAGATGCAGCTAAAAGACTTAAAGAAAGTCATGTTAAAACAATATCCATATCAGGTAATAGCAGTGATTTATTAAAAAAAGAAACTGATCAAAATATTCAAATACTAGATTATGAAAACGAATTAGAACTTAAAACAACTATGTTTTATATTGGTGCTCAATATGTTATGGATGTATGTATTTCTTCTATTCAAATCTATGATATTAAGAAAATAGAAATGATTAGTAAAAAGATGGAAGGCGAAAGGGAGAAATGGATGAAATAATCATCCACTTTTTTCTTTCATCTATTATATAATTTTGGAGTTGAATGCCAAAAACTATCAATCGTATTGAATAAATCAAATATCTTTAATATACTTAAATCAGAAAATAAAGGAGGACAACAAAATGACTAAACAATTTCCAGAAGGATTTTTAAGGGGTGGCGCTGTCGCAGCCAACCAGTATGAAGGTGCATGGAATGAAGGAGGAAAAGGAATTTCTGTTTCAGACTGTGCAAAACATCACTTTGATGTAGATGTGCAAGATTATAAAGCACAAAATGAAGTAACAACAAAAGATATCGAAGATGCTTTAAAAGCAACCGATAATTCATTATATCCTAAAAGACAAGGAGCTGATGGTTATCATCATTATAAAGAAGATATTGCTTTACTAGCTGAAATGGGCTTTAAAGTGTTCCGTATGTCAATTGCATGGACAAGAATATTCCCTAATGGCGATGATGAACAACCTAATGAAGAAGGATTACAATATTATGATAATGTGTTTGATGAATGTTTAAAATATGGTATTCAACCATTAGTAACAATGTCACACTATGAACCACCAATCAATATTGTCTTAAAATATAATGGTTGGTATTCAAGAGAAGTGATTAATTTATTTGTAAGATTTGATGAAACAATTTGTGAAAGATACAAAGATAAAGTCAAATATTGGTTAACATTTAATGAGGTAGATTCAATTATTAGACATCCTTATACTACAGGTGGATTAATCGAAGATAGATTCCCAAATCAAAACTTTAGAGAAGTTATTTTCCAATCAATGCATAATCAATTTGTTGCATCAGCACTAGCTACTAAAATCTGTCATGAAAAAATACCTGATTCAAAAGTTGGCTGTATGCTTACAAAATTATCTTATTATCCATATACTTGTAAACCTGAAGATGTTTTACAACAACAAGATATGAGAAGTACATATTGTTATAGTGATACACAAGTATTTGGTGAATATCCAGCTTATCTATTATCACGTTTTGAAAATGAAAATATTCATATCAAAATGGAAGATGGCGACTTAGAAGTTATGAAGAAATATCCTGTTGATTTCGTATCATTTAGCTATTATTCTTCTAGTTGTGTTGCTAAAGATGATACAGGCTTAAAGAAAACAGCAGCCAATACAATGACAGCTATTAAGAATCCTTATATTCCTACAAGTGATTGGGGATGGCAGATTGACCCAATTGGTTTAAGAGTTTCATTAGTAGAATTATATGATCGATATAGAAAACCATTATTTGTTGTAGAAAATGGTTTAGGAGCAAAAGATGAGCTTATTAATGGTACTGTTGATGATCAATATCGTATAGATTATCATGATGCACACTTTAGAGAGATGTATAATGCTATCTATGAAGATGGTGTTGAATTAATGGGATACACTTCTTGGGGATGTATTGATTTAGTAAGTGAATCAACAAAACAAATGAGTAAGAGATATGGTTTCATTTATGTTGATGCTGATGATTATGGTAATGGTACATATAATCGTTATAGAAAGAAATCATTTGGTTGGTACAAGAATGTTATAGCAACTAATGGTGCATGTTTATTTGAAGATTAAAACGATAGCTTTCGCTATCGTTTTTACTTTATGCCTTTCTTGAAATTTAATTTCATTTTAGATTTCACTTTATAGCATATTTTTGGTATCCAACTCCAACCCACTTAAAATCTATTGTTTATATAACCAAAAAAATTATAATAAAGTCGTAAATTAAAGAAAAGGAGATATGAAAAATGAGTAAAGAAGAATTAAATGAAAAAATTACTGAAGAAGCACAAGAAAAATATAGTGAAGTGTTTGGTGAACGTTTAGAAGCTAAACAAACTGATAGAAACCTTAAAGATATGAATGAGTTTAGTGAAGAATTAAAAGAAAAGATCGCTAAAGAAGTTGAAGTTGAAGAAGTAAGAAAAGAAATCAAAGAAGAGATAGCTGAAGAAGCTAAAGAAATGTATGATGAAACGTTTGGTCCTAAAAAAGAAACTACAGACGGATTTAGAATTGTTGATGTTGAAGCAGAAAAAGAAAGACAATTTAAATTAGCTCAAGAATTAAAAGATAAAAAATAGTTATTTGATAAAAGCATATTATTTCTTCCTTGAGGCTTAATCTCAAAAAACATCTATTGAACAAACAATAGATGTTTTTATTTTATAGACTTAATATTTAAGCATCATTACTTGATGGATCATTAATAAATACATACTATAAAAACCTATGACATCCATGTTATTAAATTAAAAATTAATAAAAAGTCTTTTCTAACAAATGAGAAAAGGACTTTTTCCAGTTAATTCAATATTATGTACATATAATTATTATCAATAAGAATTCATATAAAATACCAGCCCAGAGAATACTGGTTTATGCATTAATATTGGTGTTTTTAATATACATAGATAAAAAAGCTATCTTGATTTATCAGATACACTATGAACTTTTAAATTACTCCAACATCTAAAATATAATTCATATTTTTCAACTTCGTGTATCACTTCATCCATAGTAGAATCAACATTTGAATACTCATAATTTTCAATAATAAATATTTGTTCCTCACATGTTTCGTATAATACTTTAAGTCTATTTTTAGTCTTTTTGTCAATTTGTTTGACTTTCTATACCTGTAATAGCTGCTGTATCTTAAACATTAATACACGTTTTTTATTATCTAAAACAGGTAACGTTAATTCAATGATATCTATAAATGTCATGTTATCATTTGTGCCTTTAGATATTTCGTATTTGAATTTTCCAGTAATCCTTTGCCCTTTTTAAAATTTGATCCTACAATGGTTTCTTTATTTGTCTCACTAATTCCAAAAATTAACCATCCAAATTGTTGTTTTCTTAAATTAGCCTCATTACTAATTGCTGAAAAATACTGGCCTACTTTATTCGTATCGTATTGTCCTTTAGCCTCTTTAAATTCAACAATCTCATTTTCCCAATTACTTATTAATTTTTCTAGAATTTGCAAAATATCAGCACCTTTACTATTTTTATCATATGTAAACATATCTTCATCTCCATTTCAAATCCAACTTTATCGAGCACTTGCATTATGTACAGATTATAGCATAAAGCAAATATATTATCAATACAATCAATTAGGAATTATTTTTAAAACACACAAATGCTAATTTAATAAAATCAGCTAAAAATTTAGAAATTATCTAAATTTTAAGAAACATCAAAAATAGTCTCAAAAAAATTGTAGTATCAAATTAGTATCACGAACCCTATATTAAAAGAAAAAACCTTGATATAATCAAGGTTTTCCATTACGAATTAATCACCAACGTATGGTAATAATGCCATTTGACGTGCACGTTTAATAGCTTTAGCTAATTGTCTTTGATACTTAGCACTTGTACCAGTAACACGTCTTGGAATAATTTTTCCATTAGCAGATACAAATCTTCTTAATAATTCAACATCTTTGTAATCGATGTAATCAATCTTATTCTTTGTGAAATAGCAGACTTTCTTTCTGCCCATTCTTTGTCTTTTGAATGCCATTATTTTATCCTCCTTTTAGAATTGAATATCATCATCCATGACGTCAAATGAATCAAATGAATTATCTGAATCAAAAGAGTTATCTAAATCGATATCATTATTCATTGTTTTAACATCATAAAAGTTATCTTGTGGAACTTGTGGTCTTTGTTGTCTTTGTTGTTCACGCATTGCTTTTGATTCTAAGAATTGAACTCTATTACAATAAACTTCAGTGACATACACTCGTTGTCCCTGATTGTTTTCATAATTACGTGTTTGAATACGTCCTTCAACCCCAACTAAAGAACCTTTACCACAATATTTTGCAACATTTTCAGCAGTTTTATTCCAAGCAACACAGCTGATAAAATCAGCAGTTTGACCGTCAGCCGAATTATAGCCACGATCACATGCTACAGTAAAACTTGTCACTGATGAACCAGAAGCTGTGCTTCTAAGTTCAGGATCTCTTGTTATTCTCCCTACGAGTACAACATTGTTAATCATAAAATCACCTACTAATCTCTTCTTAATGTCATATGACGAATAACATTAGCATTGATTCTTGATAAACGTTCAAATTCTGAAATGTTTGCAGGTGTAGTTGTCGCATCTACAACAACATAATATCCTTTTTTCATATGTTGAATTTCATAAGTGAAATCTCTTAATCCCCATTCATCAACATTATCAACAGTACCTTCACCAGTAGTTAAAATACCCTTGAAATATTCAATAAGCTTGTTTCTTGCTTCTTCTTCAACATCAGATTTAATAATGAACATAATCTCATATTTGTGCATTTTTTTACCTCCTCCTATGGTCTAACGGTTTATATAAAATATATAAACAGGCAGTAAATTTACTTACGTGCTCATGCATTATAGCACAGACAAATTTCAAATACAATGGTTTTATCAATATTTTTAAGACAATATTTTGATATTTTGTCGAAAATGTTAAGATAATATTCATATCAAAGTATTAGAATGTTTATGAGGTGATTATAATGAGTAAGCATGTATCCCATAAAGGCTTTTTTACAATCATAATTGCTGTAGTTATTATGGCTTTAATAACAAGTTTTATATTTATTCAAAGAATTAATATAAAAGAATATAGTTTAGATGATTTAGATATTGATTATCAACTTTTAACCATAAATGATTATTCTCGACCAGGTATAAGTTTAAATGAAATTAATGGCATTGTCATCCATTATACAGCTAATCCAGGGACAACAGCTCAAGAGAATAGAAATTATTTTGAAGATTTACAATATACTCAATTAACTTATGCTTCTAGTCATTATATTATTGGATTAGATGGTGAGATTATCCAGTGTATTCCCTTAGATGAAATTGCTTATGCTTCCAATAATCGTAACGAAGATACTATTTCAATAGAATGTTGTCATGAAGACAGTAGTGGCGAATTCAATGACGAAACATATGAATCTTTACAAAATTTAGTGAGAGCACTTATGAGTACATATAATTTAGATAAAGATGATATATTAAGACATTATGATATAACAGGAAAAGAGTGTCCAAAATATTTTGTGGATCATGAAGATGCTTGGGAAGAATTCTTAGATTCTCTTTAATCCTTAATCAATAATTGAGCTAAACCAGCATCATCTTTAACAATAATCTTACGATATTTGTTTTCAATATAACCTTTCTTTACAAATTCATTAAGAACATTGGTCACTGTTACTCGTGATAAACCAACAGTAGTACCTATTTCTTCATGCGTATATGTAATGTGGCAGCTTTTTCCACTAAAAAAGCTGCTACTTTTTCATATCTATTATATGTATAGGCTTTCTTAACCAAATCTGATAAATAATTACAATTCTGTGTCAACATAGATAATAAAGAAATATTTAATTCTTTAGATTCTGTTAAATAAGGATATAAATCATTGATTTGACAAGAAATAAGGTCTGTTTCTCTGACTGCCTGAACATTGGTAGGTCGATAAGAATTTTGTAAAAACGAAGAATCCCCAAAGATTTCACCTTTTGACAATGTTGCAAAATCCACTACATCTCCCATAGAATTCACTATAAATACACGAACTCTTCCATTTAAAATAACATACAAGTTTTGAGCATCATCTTGTTGCATATAAATCAGATCATTTTTATGATAATGGATTTGTTGTCCAGCTTTCATAAAATATGGAAATAATTCATCACTAATTTTCATGATTGACCCTCAAATCCTCAGGAGTTGTAATTTTCAAATTATCATAATCACCTAAGACAACATATATATCTTCATCACTAAATTTTTCAACCATCTGTGCATCATCAGTTGCTTGATAATGATTATCTATTGCTTTTTGATATGCATCCTTAATGACATCCGTATGAAAAGCCTGGGGTGTTTGCGCTTGCATAAGTTCACTGCGGTTGAGTGTTTCTACTATTTTATTATCTTTTACACGTTTAATCGTATCTTTACACGGAACCATGAGTAAACAAGCTTTATGTTGTTTCAGACATTCTAATAATGCTTGAACATGTTCGTCCTTAACATAAGGTCTGGCCCCATCATGTATCAATACATAAGGATATTTCACCATCTGTAAACCATTATATACACTATCCTGTCTTTCCTTACCACCATCTACAAATTCAATACGCTCATCTGTCACCAAATCCTTAAATATGTCTCTTTCAATAAGCTGCGTCACAACTATAATTTGACCGCAATATTTATCATTAATAAAATGATCCAATGTCATTTCATAAACAGTTTTATTATTAAATTTAAATAACATTTTATTATAATCTAAACCAGATCTTGTTCCTTTACCTGCACATAATATTATTACACTATACATATTTACACCTCTATCATATATTTGTCATCAACATTTTGACATCCTAATTGAATTTTTGGTTTATTATCACCATGAAAATCACTACCACCAGTAGATATTAATTGATAACTTTGACAAATATCTAATAATTCTAATGATTGATTATAGTTAACACTGGGATGAAAACACTCAATACCATCTAACACTCCTAAGACATCACTTAAATATTCCTCTATATCTCTATCAACATATAGAAAAGGATGGGCCAAAACCGCTTTACCATGTGAATTGTGTATAGCTTCTACAGCTTTTTTTAATGTTCCACATTTCTTACTTTCATAACAAGGTCTGTCATCTCCTAAATACTTTTCAAAACCTTCATTCACACTATTGAAATAACCCTTGGACATTAAAACCTTACACATATGCACACGATTAATTACCGTATGAGGAAACATCTCTTTTATTTCTTGATAACTTATATCAAAACCCGCATTATTAAGCTTTTCTATCATAACAAGTTGCGATCTCAACTTTTCCTTTTGACCATCTTCAATAAACTCCAACAAACTATCAAAATCATCTTGTTTCATATTAAAATAGCCCAATAAATGGACCTCTCTATTATGGTAATCAACTGATAATTCACAACCTATCACAAAATTCATATCTAATCCGTTTCCTTTAATTATATTTCTTGCTGTTAAAGCACCATCAATACCATTATGATCCGTTATCGCTAATTGACGCAATTTCAATTTCTGAGCTAATTCCAATATTTCTAAAGGTGTACAAGTGCCATCAGAATATGTAGAATGACAATGCAAATCAATCATATATTTACTCCTTTCGATATTTATTATAACTTATGAAAACAAAAAATACTATGACTTTGTCATAGCATTACTTTTCTTAACAAGATATTTTTTCATTTTTGTAAATATTCCTCTTGCACCCAATGATTCATCATAATCCTGTAACATTTCTTCAATCATTGTATCTGTTAAACCAATAGGGGCATGAAGTTTTAATATTTTTATCAAGTCATCATGTGTTAATAATTGATAGGGAATAATTTCATCAATGCGATTCAAAAACTCTTTAGAAAACATATTTTGTAAAGATACAATTGATAATTCCTTTTTCTTAAAGCCTACAGAATCATCATTTTGACTTAATACATTAGAAGTCATCATGATGATTGTATCTTTAAAAGCGATTTTATGATGATGATTATCCTTTAAGATACCTTCATCAAATACCTGTAAAAATAAATGTAAAACCTGTATGTGCAATGTCATTAAGTTAAGATTTGGTGACATTCCCTTTCTCAAAAATGAGAAGGGGTCTTTTTTATTTAACTGTCCATTTTACAGGCCTA
>JAJQDJ010000196.1 GCA_021202205.1 Erysipelotrichaceae bacterium | reverse complement strand
TAAATTGCGCTATTTTCACTAATTAATTATTGAAATTGAAGTGCGAAACTTGAGACAATTAAAAATAAAAATAACAGAATCATCTGTTATTTTTTAAAATTGTATAAATTCTAAACATTTTAATTTTTATCCCTATTCATAATAACAGTATCACTGGCTCTAATACTCCTCTAATAATATTATAAGATAACGAATTATATACATAAATATTATACAATAACATCAAGTAACGCTGATATATTGTATCATTTGATCAGTATTTTCTAGATATCATTTCAAATCTCTGAAATATAATAATTTTGAACAACTTTCATCATAACCATACCTCATAAAAATAGTCATTCATACTTTAAAAAATATTTTAAATGAGAAATATTTGCAAAAAAAAGCAAGATTATTCTTGCTTATCTTTTAAAACCTTTTTTAAATTGATCAAATATTGAGTCTTTCTTAGAAGTCTTCGTTCTTAATTTCTGGTAAAGATCTCTTTCTTCTCGAGACAATTTAGTAGGAATCTTAACATCAAGCTTAACAAATTGATCACCATAAGATTCACTTCTTAAATCTTTAATACCCTTGCCTTTTAAACGTAATGTTCTTCCTGGTTGAGTTCCTTCAGGAACCTTCAAAGTAACATCGCCATATACAGTCGGAACATCTATTTCACATCCAAGTGTCGCATCGACTGCAGAGATTGGTACAGTAATATAAATATTTTTACCATCCCTTTCAAAATGAGAATGTGGTTTGACATAGATTTCAACATACAAATCACCATTAGGACCACCATTACTACCACGATGCCCTTTACCTTGAACACGTAATTGTTGATGCGTATTAATACCAGCAGGTATATTTAATTCAACAGTTATATTTTTATTAACATATCCATTTCCTTTACAATGTGGACATTTTACTTTGATTTGTTTACCTGTACCATTACAATCTGGACAAGTTGTTTGATTTACAAATGTACCAAATGCAGATCTTTGTTGTGTACGAATCGTTCCAGTCCCACCGCAACGAGAACATGTTTGTATATCGTTAGGAGTCTTTGCTCCAGTACCATGACAATGAGAGCATTGTTTATCATAATTGATTTTAATCTCTGTTTTCTTACCTTTAATAGCATCCATAAAATCAATATCTAATTGTACATAACGATCTTCTCCACGCACTGGACCTGTCCTTCTTTGACGCTGACTTCCTCCACCAAAGAAAGATCCAAAGATATCACCTAAATCAACATCTTCAAAGCCACTAAAACCTCCATTAAAGCCTCCACCAAAGCCACCACTTTGATCAAAAGCAGCATGACCATATCTATCATATGCAGCTTTCTTATTGTCATCAGATAACACATCATAAGCTTCCTGAACTTCTTTAAATTTATCTTCAGCACCTGGTTCCTTATTAACATCAGGGTGATATTTTTTTGCTAATTTACGATAAGCTCGTTTGATTTCATCAGCACTAGCATTCTTGTCAACACCTAAAACTTCATAATAGTCTCTTTTTTCAGCCATATTTTCACCTCTTTGAATAAATGATATAGAAACCAAGGTAAAACCTTGGCTTCATAAATTAGTTCTTTTCAGTAAAATCTGCATCTACAACATCATCATCATTTGTTGCAGATGAGCTGTCACCAGGATTTGCACCTTGACTTTGTTGATATTGATAAGCCGCCATTTGTTGAGCCATCTGTTCCAAATCATTCATTTTAGCTTCAAGTGTAGCCATATCATTAGCATCTAAAGCTTGTTTTAATTCATCTCTTAAAGCTGTAGCTTGTTGTTTTTGATTGTCATCAATCTTATCACCTTGTTCAGCTAAAGCTTTATCAATTTCATTAATCATTTGTTCAGCTTTATTCTTTGTTTCAATATCTTTACGTTTCTTTTCATCTTCAGCTTTATTAGCTTCAGCTTCTTTAACCATTCTATCAATTTCTTCATCACTTAAACCTGTAGAATTTTGAATAGTAATTGATTGTTCTTTTTGTGTTTTCATATCTTTAGCTTTAACATTAACGATACCATTAACATCAATGCTGAAAGTAACTTCAATTTGAGGTACACCACGAGGTGCAGGTTCGATACCATCTAACTTAAATAAACCTAATTGTTTATTATCTTTAGCCATTGATCTTTCACCTTGTAATACATTGATATCAACGGCTGGCTGATTATCAGCAGCAGTTGAGAAGATTTGAGATTTTGTAGTAGGAATCGTGGTATTTCTTTCAATTAAGACAGTCATAACACCACCCATAGTTTCAATACCTAATGATAATGGTGTAACGTCTAATAAAACGATATCCTTTACATCACCAGAAATAACACCACCTTGAATAGAAGCACCCATAGAAACAACTTCATCAGGGTTAACTGACTTATTTGGTTCTTTACCTAATAATCTCTTAACGCTATCTTGTACTGCAACAATACGTGTAGAACCACCAACTAATAAAACTTGATCAAGTTCGCTTGGATTCATGCCAGCATCTTTTAATGCCTGTCTTACCGGTCCTTCAGTACGTGTTATAAGATCTCTTGTTAATTCATCAAATTTAGCTCTTGTTAAAGTTAATTCTAAGTGTAAAGGTCCACTTGCTCCAGCAGAGATAAATGGTAATGAAATTTGAGTTTGCATCATACCAGATAAATCTTTCTTTGCTTTTTCTGCAGCTTCTTTAACACGTTGCATAGCCATGTTATCGTTACTTAAATCAACACCATTTTCTTTCTTGAATTCTGCAACAATCCAATCCATAATCTTTTGATCAAAGTCATCGCCACCCAAACGGTTATCACCAGCAGTTGCCAAAACTTCAAACATACCATCAGCCAAATCCAAGATAGAAACATCAAATGTTCCTCCACCTAAATCGTAAACCAATACTTTTTGCTCTTTATCAACCTTATCAATACCAAATGCTAATGCAGCAGCAGTTGGTTCATTAATAATACGTTCAACTTCTAATCCAGCAATTTTACCTGCATCTTTAGTAGCTTGACGTTGAGCATCATTGAAATAAGCTGGAACTGTAATAATAGCTTTATTTACTGATTCACCCAAATAAGCTTCAGCTGTTGCTTTTAAATTTTGTAAGATCATAGCAGAAATTTCTTGTGGTGTATATTCTTTTCCATTAACATTAACCTTATAATTTGTACCCATATGTCTCTTGATAGACATAACTGTGTCTTTATTGGTTACTGCTTGATGTTTTGCAGCTTCACCAACAACAATTTCACCATTTTTAAATGATACAACAGATGGTGTCGTTCTTGCACCTTCAGGATTAGCAATAACTTTTGCTTCACCATTTTCCATAACACTAACACATGAATTTGTTGTACCTAAATCAATACCAATAATTTTATTACCCATAATCATTCATCCTCCTATATATTTATTCATTTACTTTAACTAAAGATGCACGTATCACGCGATCTTTCAACTTATAACCTTTTTGAAGATCTTGAACAACAATGTTATGACCAAAGTTTTCATCATTGCATGTCATGACTGCTTGATGAAAATTAGGATCAAATTCCTTACCTTCAGCTTCAATCACTTCAACACCATTTTTCTTAAGAATAGCCATCAATTGATCAAAAATCATTTGATAACCTTTCAAGAAAGTTGCCACCTCTTCACTTTGATTTTCAACATTCAAAGAACGTTCAAAATTATCTAAAACCGGAAGTAATTCTTCAATAAAAGATTGCATCATAAATTTCATTGAATTCTGATGTTCCTTTTCTAGTCTCTTCTTAGAGTTTTCCATATCTGCAAATACTTTATAGTAATCAGTCTTCCAAGTATTTACTTCCTCTTTTAGTTTAGCCAATTCCTTTTCATAAGATTCATCATTTTTAGTTTCTTTAATTTCTTCAGATTCAGTTGATTCTTCAACAACTTCTTCAGTTTCTACAACTTCTTCTTCAGTTTTCTTTGTTTCTGCCATTCTTTCACCTCTTTATTCATCATCTTCATCATCTTCATAGTTTAGAATGACATTTTCCAAACTCTCAGATATATACTCAACCAAAGAAACAACTTTCTCATAAGGCATTCTTGTAGGCCCTATAACAGAAATAGATCCTTTGGATTCTTTGCCTGTTTTAAATGAGGCAGATATAACTGATACATCATTCAATTCTTCAATCGGTGCATCATTACCAATTCTTACAGTAACTCCATCTTCTAATTTTTGTGGTTCTAATTTTTGCCATGACTCAGATTTCTCAAAAGCTGTTACGAGTTTTCTAAGTTTATTAACATCATTATACTCTGGCTGATAAGCTAAGTTATCTCTACCAGAAAAATAGACATTATTAGTCGCAAACTTCATAAAAGCTTCTAAAAAAGCATTAAACAAAACTTCATGTTCTTTTATTTTTACCTGCAAAATTGGTTTCACATCTTTTTCTAAACGATATGCTACTTGATTGATTGGTGTACCATCCAATAATTCATTCATTACATTTACACAGCTTGTTAAATCATCTCTATAAGCATTATTTTTTATATTAAAATTCCTGTTTTCAACATGACCTTTATCAGTCACAATTATTGCCGTAATACTGTGTTGTGACAAAGGAACAAGTGTAATATTTTGCAAGCGCTCATACGATGAATCAGGCCCTAATGCAACTGTTGTCAGATGCGTTAATTCACTTAAAATCTGACAACTTTCCTGAATAATTTCATTTAAAGAACGATGCTTCTCACCAAGAATAGTGCTGACCTGATATTTAATATCTTCATCTACACTTGGCTGCATCAAAGTATCAACATAAAATCGATACCCTTTTGTCGAAGGAATACGTCCAGACGAAGTATGCGTCTTTTCTAAATATCCATTTTCTTCAAGGAAAGACATCTCATTTCTAATCGTTGCACTTGAATAAGGCAAATCATATTTAGTCATCAACATCTTCGAACCTACCGGTTCAGCTGTTGCAATAAACTCTTCAACAATACATTTTAATATCAGTAATTGTCTAGCGGTTAGCATACTCCAGCCTCCTTTTAGCACTCTTTTTATCTTTGTGCTAACTACATTATACTCATGTTTTTAGCACTGTCAACACTTTTGTGCTAAATATTTTATGAATTTTAAAAAGGGTAACCCATTTGATACCCTTAACCAAGATATATTTTAATACTTTATTTCAAACTATTAAATAATATCTTTTTTTCACATCTTCTATAATACTATATAAATATCCAAGCTATAATTTTGATAAACCCTTAAAAAGATACCTAAGAACGAATGTTCAGGATCAAGATTTTAAATATGAGTATCACCTATCCATGATTTTTCCTATACTTTCTTTCATCACGTTTGAGTAATTCCATAATTTTTTCTTTAGTCATACCTTGTAATTGCATATGATAGGCTTTATCTAATATTTCACCATATCTTCGATGATCATCAAAAGCATTATCAATCAGATCCTGACCGCTAATGATAGGTTCCAAGGCACAATCTCCTAAGCGATTAACTTTATCTTTAATATAATTTAAAAATTGTTCATAATGATAAGGATCATTATAACCTCTGCCAAAGTAATCACATATAGTCATAAGAAATAAATCTTCCAAGCAAAAACATCCACCATCTTTTATATTATCAATCGTTTTAAGAAACTTTAAATACTTCATATCACGAGATTCCCCTCGTGCTAAGATCATTAAATACATATGATAATGAATCATAGCTTTAATGTATTCTCGCATCTTTTTATTTGTAATAATTGTCACATCTTTAAAAACATCCAAACCCGCTAATTCATGTTGTAACGCTTGACCTTGATCATTCGTAACTATTGGCTTACCAATATCATGTAGTAAAGCAGACCACATAAAAGCTTCAGGATAATGAGAATATTGCTTACATGTAGCAGCTAAATCTAATACTAACATGGTATGATTAAAAACATCACCTTCAGGATGGTAATCAGATCGTTGAGGACAATTAATAAGATTTTTTAAATAACAAGGTAAGGCATCTATCTCTTTAAGAAATTGAAAACCTAATGAAGGATGATTAGACATGAGTATTTTTTTATATTCTTCATAAATTCTTTCCTCGCTTAAATCATGAAGCATGCCTTGTTTGACCATTTTAATACAGTACTGCTTCGTTTCATTATCCACACTCATTTCAAAACGCGCAATAAAGTTAGCTATTCTTAGTATTCTTAATGGATCTTCCTGAAAGGTATTTTTATTCACCATTCTAATAACATGTTGATGAATATCATCTACACCACCTACCAAATCTATAATTTGGTAATTTGAATAATCATACATTAACGCATTCATCGTAACATCACGTCTTTCTACAGCTTTTTCTAAAGGTAATTCACTATCAATAATAACATCAAAATCCTGATGCTTATGACCTGTTTTTGTTTCTTTACGTGGCAAAGCAAAATCATAACCTGGTAAAGTACTTAAACCAAGTATCGCAAAACTTTTACCATACGTATTAACCTTGCCATATTTAGATAAGATTTTCTTAAGTTCATCATAGGATAAATGATAGATTTCTAAATCTATATCTTTACTAACTAATTGATAATGATTCATTTGAGTTAATACAAAATCTCTAACAGTCCCTCCAACAATATAGACTTTACCTCCATGAGCAATAATATCTTTAAATATTGTATCTGCTAAGGGTATGACTTGTATAACATCTATCATAATATCCCTCCTCTTATATCAAAAAGATTATCAATTGATAATCTTTTTTAATGCTGGATGTGATGATTGCAATGTCTTAATTCCATAAGGCATGGCAAAAGCCACATCAACACTTGTTTTTTTAACTTTCACCAGAACACCTTTGCCAAATACATCATGCATAACCAATTCTCCTTGGCGATACTCTTGATTATTATAAATATTGACTTTCTTTTCATCCATTTCCTTAATAATTTCATCATAATAATCAGATTTTCTACCTATATGCTCAACATGCTCCTCACCCAATTCTTTGATGAACTGAGAACCTGTTTTCGATGATTGATTTACGTAACTATAACCTGTATTTTCCGTAATAAACAAGCCTTTTTTGGCTCTAGTAAAAGCCACATAAGCTAATCTTCTTTCCTCTTCCATGCCATCTTCACCTGCTTCCATAAGACTTCTTGGACTTGGAAAGATTTCCTGTGAACATCCTACCACAAATACATAATTAAATTCTAATCCCTTAGCCATATGAATACTCATCAATGATACATAATCACTATTATCCATATCATCCTGTGATGTATATAAAGCAATATCCTGTAAATAGTTTTCAAAAGTAGCAGTGTCATCATGAGATTCCATATATGTGGCTATCGAATTTTTAAATTCCATAATATTTGCAATTCTATTTTCATCATTATCTTTTTTAAGCATCTGCATGTAGCCAACATCATTAAGCAATTGTTCAAGCACCTCATGCAAAGGCCAATCAGAATTTTTAGCTTTTTCAATACTTGAGACAAAATTAATAAGTGATTTTCTAGCTTTGGTCGATAAACCAATTTCCTGTGAAAAACAACATAATGCTTCATAATCAGTAATACCATATTCGATAGCTTTTAATTGTATTCTCTCTAATGTTTTTGCCCCTACACCTCGTGATGGTACATTAACAATTCTTTCAAACGACAAATCATCGCCATTAACCATTAAGCGTATATAACTTAAAGCATCTTTAACTTCTTTGCGATTAAAGAATTTTAAACCACCAAATATTTTATAATGAATATGTCTTTGAATCAATTTTTGTTCAAATGCTCTTGATAAATAATTTGCTCGATAAAGAATTGCAAAATCACTTTCTTTGCATCCTTGATGCATCATATCTTCAATTGTTTCGATAACATATTTTGCCTCATTCTCTTCATCTATAGCGCAATAATGATGTATTTTATCACCAGCTTCTTCTAATGTATATAAGTCTTTATCCACACGATTATGGTTATTTTTGATAAGATGATTGGATACATCTAATATTGTTTGAGTAGAGCGATAATTGCGATCTAATACAACTGTTTTTACATCTTCAAAATCACTATCAAAATTCATAATGAAATTGACATCAGAACCTCTAAATGAATAGATTGTCTGATCTGGATCGCCAACAACACATAAAATGGCTTTTTCTGATAAGTAACGTATAAGATTGTAATCAATTGTTCCAACATCTTGAAATTCATCAACATGAATATATTGATAACGTTTTTGCCAATAATTTAATATATCGGGATATTCTTCAAATAACTCTAAAGTCTTTAATAATAAATCATCAAAATCCAACATAAAGTGTTCCTGATTATAATCTTCATAAGCTTCATATATGACAGCTTTTTGCTGATCTGCAATTGAATCACCAGCAAAATCATAAGCCAATCCTGGTGGAATACGTTTATTTTTTTGGGTAGATATATACTGTATTAAACTTTTAATTGTAATGACTTTATTGTCTATTTCTTTTTCTTTACATAGTTTCTTTAATAACGATTTTTGATCTTCTTCATCAATAATAATAAAACTATGCGGATAACCAAGTGCAGTAATATGTTTTCTTAGTATTCTTACGCATAAAGAGTGTATGGTACATAGAGTTGCTCCACTGGCATAATCTCCTAGGATATTGATAACACGTTCTTTCATTTCATTAGCCGCTTTATTCGTGAAAGTAATCGCTAATATTCGATATGGTTCAATTCCTACATCCTCAATCAAATAAGCAATACGATAAGTCAATACACGTGTTTTTCCACTACCGGCTCCTGCAACAATACGTAAATTAGATGCTAAATAAGTTGCTGCTTCTTTTTGTTTACTATTTAAATATTGATCCAAATTCATATTTAGCACCTCCAAGACTTATTGTATATTGAATTATATCATAACTCAAGAGTTAATTCTAAACGTTTTAACGCTAAAACGATGAACTAGCAAACAAGCTACAGCACAATAAATAACATCAAAAGCTATCATCGTGATACCAAAAGTCACAATCGATAAACTTAAATCCATTATATAATAACAAAACAAATATGTAAATGTTGTCACTATCGTATAAGCAGGCTTGACAATCTCCCAATGGCATGAACTTAAGAAGTACCCTCAAATGAGAGGGTACTTCTTTCT
>JAJQDJ010000049.1 GCA_021202205.1 Erysipelotrichaceae bacterium | reverse complement strand
TGCCCTCCAAATCAGCCCTCCCTTAATTCCAGTTTCATTTTACAATACGGGATAGTAGAGAATCAAGCTGACCTTTGAAAAAATGATTGCCTTTATAGTTTTTTTTAGGTACAATATACAAGAATGTTGAGGAGGATTATAATTATGACAAAAGTGATTGCAGTAAATGCTGGAAGTTCTTCATTAAAATTCCAATTATTGAATATGCCTGCTGAAGAAGTCATTACTTCTGGAGTTATTGAAAGAATTGGATTGGATGAAGGAATTTTTACAATTAAATATAATGGAGAAAAGAAAACAACTAAATGTCCAATAGCTGATCATATAATTGCAGTAGATATGTTACTAAAAGCTTTGGTAGAAGAAAAAATAGTAGAAAAATTAGATGAAATTGATGCGGTAGGACATAGAATTGTTCACGGTGGTGAGTATTTTAACGATAGCGTTGTTGCAAATGACGATGTTGTTAGTAAGGTTGAAGAATTATCAGACTTAGCACCTTTGCATAATCCAGCTAATCTTATTGGATATCGTGCGTTTAAAAAAGCATTACCAAATGTTCAACATGTTTTTGCTTTTGATACAGCATTTCATCAAACAATGGATAAAGAAAGATTTTTATATGCTTTACCATATGAATATTATACGGATTTAAAAGTGCGAAAATATGGTGCTCATGGTACAAGTCATAAATATGTATCTGCACAGGCTATTGATATGTTAGGTAATCCTGATAATTCTAAAATTATTGTATGTCATTTAGGCAATGGTGCGAGCATTTCAGCTGTAAAAAATGGTAAATGTGTAGATACATCTATGGGTTTTACGCCTTTAGCAGGAGTTATGATGGGAACACGTAGTGGTGATGTCGATCCATCTGTTATGCCTTATTTGTGTGAGAAATTACAAAAATCACCAGATGAAGTTTTAGATATCTATAACAAGAAATCAGGTATGTTAGGTGTTTCTGGTATTTCTTCTGATTCAAGAGATATTGAAGATGCTTACAATAATGGTGATGAAAGAGCTATCCTTACAAGTAATTTATATGCTCGTATAGTTTCAAAATATATTGGTCAATATTATGTAGAATTGGGTGGATGTGATGCAATTGCTTTTACAGCAGGTGTTGGTGAGAATGCTGCTTATTTAAGAAAACTTATTGTTGAAGATATTGCAGAAGCATTTGATGTGACATTGAATGACAAACTTAATGAAACAAGAAGTTCTAATAATCGTATTATTTCTAGTGATGAATCTAAAATCAAAGTCATGATTATTCCAACAAATGAAGAGGTTATGATTGCTAGAGATACTGTTCGTTTATTAAATTTGTAAGAAAAGTAAGATTTCAATTCATATATAATTGAAATCTTTTTCATTTCGTGTTAATATTCAATGCATAGAAGTAAAGGAGAATTGTATGTTAAATCGTATTCAAATAAATCGAACTGTTGTAGATGAACCATTGTTAAAAGAAATAAGAATGTATTTGGTACCTATGTGGATGAAAATAGGCTTAATTGTTTTAGCTGTTATTTTAGCTGGTATTGCATTTTTTGCATATAGTAATAGTCAATTAACTGTATGTTTGGTTGCACTTATTTTAGCTGCTCTATGTATTTTTGCCATTTTCTATATGGCTTATTCAAGGGGTAGAGAAGCAGTCAATATGACTAACGGTGAAGCTATTTATACCATGATTTTTCAAAGAGATGGTATTGCTGTTCACAATGTTAATGCAGGTACAAACAGTAAAATCCCTTATGAAAATGTCAAAAGACTTGTTGAAACAAAAAATACTTATACTATTATTGCTAAAGGGAATCAATTCGTGCTTTTAAGAAAAGATGTTTTAAAAGTAACACCTGCACAACTTGTGGAATTTTTAAAAGATAAAGATACAAAAATTAAGAGATGGATTAAAACCAAATAATTAAACGCTATAGTGTCCTATAGCGTTATTTTTTTAAATTCAATATCCATAAAACCAGAAGAAAAATCATAAAACAATTTTTTAGCATTATGCCTATTGAATCCTTGACCACAAGTCAATATTTCATAATCCACATGAAAAAAGTAATATCCTAATCCTGTTGCTTTAAAATTATTGCGTATATAAAAATTTCGACGTCTTTCACGTTGCTTACTATTTTTAGCTTTTTCATCAATCACTTCAATATCGATAAAAATACAAGCATAATGTTCTTGTAGATATGCCAATATAGCACTTCCATAACCTTGCCCACGCAAATCATCATCTACTACAAAATAAAACAGATAAGTTAAATCATTCATTGTCACAAGATATGTAAATCCGATAAATCGTTCATGATCATAAAAAGCCAAGAAATCTGTATAATCATTTAATCTATATATCAGACTATTGAAAGGAGTACGTTCATTCCTGGGAAAAGAACGATTATACAGTTTGTGAATATATTTGAGTTTGGGAAAATTCTTATTGATTGATAAAATTTTTAATTCCATAAAATCACCAAGGCTATTTTAACATATTTTATGTATATTGTCTTTTCTTAAAAATTATTATAAAATAATATTTGGTGATATTTATGGAATTAACGGCATTAAAAACAACTTCAAAACGTATAGATATCTTAAATGCTATGAATATTTATAGTATGGAAGATATTCTTTATTATTTCCCATATCGTTATGACATTATTGAAGAATCATATGATGATCATCATATGATTATTGAAGCAACCGTTATGACTCAGCCAAAAATATTTTTTAAAGGAAAAATGTCACGCATGTCTTTTAAAGTCGTTGATCGTTATGGTAGTAATTATCAGGTTGCTATATTCAATCGGCATTATTTACGTGCACATTTGAAACCTTCTTCTATTATTACTATTATAGGTAAGTGTCAAAACAATAAAATTACAGCTAGTGATATAAAAATCAAGCCGTTAAAAGAAATTGCAGGCATCCATCCTGTATATTCTTTAAAGGAAGGAATGACGCAAAAATCTTTTTTACAATATGTCAAAAAAGCATATCAATTATTAAAAGATAATCTTATAACAGAAGTTCCTGAAGAATATATTATAAGACATCATTTGATACATAAAGATATTGCGATATATCATTTTCATTTTCCAGAAAATGAAAATGATATTAAGCAAAGCTTGAAATATTTAAAATATGAAGAATTTTTGCGATTTCAGCTAACGATGCAATTGAGTAAATTGCATCGTTACAGTCAAAATGGTCATGCAAAGAATGTTGATCTTGACACATTACAAGCTTTTATTATGCAGTTACCTTTCAAATTAACGCATGATCAAAGCATTGCTGTTAAAGAAATAGTTAACGATTTGAGAAAGCCACAAATGATGTATCGTTTCTTACAAGGAGATGTTGGTAGTGGTAAAACAGTTGTTGGAGCAATTGCTTTATATGCTAATTATTTAGCTGGATATCAAGGAGCATTAATGGCTCCTACCGAAATATTAGCAAGCCAGCATTATCAAACTTTATCAAAATTTTTTAAAAATACAAAAGTTAAAGTATCTTTATTGACAGGTTCTCTTATTATTAAAGAAAAAAATAATATATATGAAGAATTATCTAAAGGACAAATCAATATTATTATAGGAACACATGCTTTGTTTCAAAAGAAAGTGAATTATCATCATTTGGGTCTTGTGATTACAGATGAACAGCACCGTTTCGGTGTCGAACAAAGAAAAGCATTGAAAAATAAAGGCCAACAAGTTGATTTTTTAATCATGAGTGCAACTCCTATTCCGCGTACTTTAGCCATTGCTTTATATGGTGATATGGATGTATCAACTATTAAAAGCAAGCCAGCTGGTAGGCAAAAGGTAGAAACAAAGTTTATTGAGTCTTCTTCTATGAAGCCAATTTTGAAACATTTAAAAAGCTATTTAGCTAGTGGAGGGCAATGCTATGTAATATGTCCATTGGTAGATGAAAGCGATAAATTAGAAGTTAGAAATGTGACGCAAATATCAGAAGCTATGCGTTCTTATTTTAAAGAACAATATCAGGTAGGATTGCTTCATGGACAATTAAAAGATGAAGAAAAAGAAAATATTATGCAACAATTTGTTGATAATAAAATTCAAATTCTTGTTTCTACAACAGTTGTAGAAGTAGGTGTGGATGTCAAAAATGCAAATATGATGATTATTTATAATGCTGAAAGGTTTGGAATGAGTCAGCTGCATCAATTACGAGGCAGGATTGGCCGAGGCAATCAAAAGGCCTATTGTTATTTAATGAGTAATCAAGCAAGTGATGAAGCAAAGGAGAGACTTCACTATTTAGAAGACAATCAGGATGGTTTTGATATCTCGATGTATGATTTAAAGGTAAGAGGACCTGGAGAAGTATTGGGAGAAAGGCAAAGTGGTTTACCTTCGTTTTTGGTAGGAGATGTCATAAAAGATTATAATATTTTAGAGATTGCTAAAGATGATGCATCTGCTATGATAATGGCCTATCAAAATCAAAAAATGTATGCTTATACTATTGAAAGAATACTGGAAAAATTAAAAGAGAATAATGAATATGTTGATTAAATGTGTTATACTACTTTCGGAAATGGAGTGAAGATAATGTATAAATTATCAATTGATGCTATGAGTGGTGATTTGGGTAGCAGTATTGTTGTGGATGCTTGCCTATCATTTATAAAATCTCATGACGATGTTGAATTATATGTCACAGGAAAACCTGAAGAATTAGAAAAGCTCAATGTTGAGCATATACATATTGTAGAAGCTAGGGATACAATTCCTATGGATGCTGGTATTATGTCTGTAAGACGAAAAAAGGATTCTAGTATGGTTAAGGCAGTGACCTTGGCTAATGAAGGAACAACAGACGGGGTTGTTTCATGTGGTTCTACAGGAGCATTTTATACAAGTGCTATGCTTTTTATGAAACGTATAGAGGGTATTGAAAAGTCTTGCTTAATGGCAATATTACCGACTTATAACGAAAAGGGTGTTATGCTTTTGGATGTTGGGGCAAATGCTGAAAATACCCCTGAACAATTACATGATTTTGCCTTGATGGGTCATGTTTATGCAAAATATATGCGAGGTATTACATCTCCTCAAATAGCCTTGTTAAATATAGGAAGTGAGAGTAAAAAGGGTGATGAAGTTCATCAAAAAGCCTATCAATTATTAGCTCAGGATGAATCAATTCATTTTATTGGGAATATTGAAGGCAGAGATATTTTAGATGGTGATGCAGATGTTGTTGTTAGTGATGGCTTTAGTGGAAATATAGCATTAAAATGTTGTGAAGGTACAGCTATCACTTTAATGAAACTTATGAAAGAAAGTTTAATGACATCATTAAAATCTAAAATAGGTGCTTTGTTTGTAAAAGATTCTTTATATGCTTTAAAAGATCGTTTTGATTACAAGTCAGTTGGTGGCGCTTTAATGATGGGATTTATTAAACCAGTTGTCAAAGCTCATGGAGCTAGTGATGCCAAAGCTTTTGGTAATGCTATGGAATTGGCTTATCAAATGGTTAAAAATGATGTTGTAGGTAAGTTGAAAGAAGGATTGAAAGGATGAAGATATTAGATTTTTTACAAAAAGAAAAAATTCCTTTTCATGATTTGGGATTGTATAAAGAAGCTTTTACTCATCCATCCTATGCAAATGAGTCTCATGATTATAAAAAAGATTATGAAAGATTAGAATTTATGGGTGATGCTGTTTTACAGCTATATGTTTCTAAATTTATATTTAAATTATTCCCAACTGTTCCTGAAGGAACATTGACAACGTTAAGGAGTAAGCTTGTACGTGAAGAGTCATTGGCTCGTTTTTCTAAAGAACTTCATTTAGGTGAATTGTTGTATTTAGGAATAGGCGAAGAAAAAAGTGGTGGCCGTGAAAGAGAAAGTGTTTTAGCAAATATTTTTGAATCTTTTATTGGTGCAGTATATTTGGATTGTGGTGAAGAGGAAGTCTTAAAAATACTTGAACAAACCATTTATAAACATGTGAATGATTTGGATTATGATGATATTACTGATTATAAAACAACACTTCAGGAATTCATGCAGGCTGATCAAAGAAAAACAGTAACTTATCAATTGTTAGAAGCTTCTGGGTCTTCTAATGCTCCTGAATTTACAGTTGCAGCTATGATGGATGATATGCGTTTAGGAATTGGTAAAGGAACAAGTAAAAAACGCGCAGAACAGCAGGCGGCAAAAGACGCTCTTAATAAGTTGGCACATTAGACCTTACAAAGGTCTTTTTTGTATAAATTCATAGTTTTCGTAAACAATAGAAGTGGAGGTTGTTATGAAGAAAATATTATTTATAATCATATTTGTATTAAGTGGATGTACTTTTAAAGAAAACATAGATGCTGAAACATCTCTTTATGAAGATGGCAGTTATACGACAACAGCAGATGGATACGGTGGAGATTTCGATGTCACTACAACGATTGAAAATGATCAAATTGTTGATATTGTTGTTTCTTCTCATAATGAAACACCTTCTATTGGTGGTATAGCAATCGAATCACTTATTGATTCAATGATTGAAAATAATGGGACACAAGTTGATATTATATCGGGTGCTACTAAGACATCTACAGCTTTAATAGAAGCTGTAAATGCTACTTTGAATAATGCTAAAAAAGATACAAATTCATGAATGTTGAGGTGTCTTGACACAAAAAGTACGAATTATCTTTATTTTTTTTCTTATTTGGTATATGATAAGACACAATGAGGGAGGATTCTACTATGAAAACTTTAAACGTGAGTAGTGAAAGAAACATTACCATGATCATGGATTTTTATGAATTAACCATGTCTTATAATTATTTTAAACAAGGAAAAGACGATGAAATTGCCTATTTTGATATGTTTTATCGTAAAAATCCTGATAATGGTGGATTTGTTATATTTGCAGGATTGCAACAATTGATAGAAGCCATACAGGATATGCGATTTACTGATGGTGATATTGAATATTTAAGAGGATTAAATATTTTTGATGAAGAATTTTTTGATTATTTGAAAAACTTTAAATTTACTGGAACGATTTATGCTATTCCTGAGGGAACACCAGTATTTCCGTATGAACCATTAATTACTGTTAGGGCTAAGCTTATTGAAGCACAACTTATCGAAACATTCTTACTTGTAACAGTGAATCATCAATCTTTAATAGCTACCAAGACACATCGTGTTGTACAAGAAGCTAAAGGACGTCCAATCATGGAGTTTGGTGCTAGACGTGCCCAAGGCTACGATGGGGCTCATTATGGTGCAAGAGCAGCTTATATTGGTGGCGCTGCAGGAAGTGCAGCTGTTTCAGCAGGTGTGGAATTTGGTATACCAGTACTTGGTACCATGGCACATTCATTTGTTCAATCTTATGATAGTGAATATGAAGCTTTTAAATCTTATGCTATGACTTATCCTGATGCATGTACTTTACTTGTGGATACTTATGATACCTTAAAAAGTGGTGTTCCAAATGCTATAAGAGTAGCTCATGAAGTCTTAGAGCCAATGGGAAAACGTCTTTCAGGTATTCGTTTGGATAGTGGTGATATTACCTATTTAACAAAAAAAGCTAGAAATATGTTAGATAATGAAGGCTTAACTGATTGTAAGATTACAGTTTCTAATTCATTAGATGAATATCTCATACGTTCTATTTTAGAACAAGGGGCACCTATCGATTCATTTGGAGTAGGTGAAAATATGATTGTTTCTAAATCATCTCCAGTATTTGGTGGTGTTTATAAGCTTGTTGCTATTGAAAAAGATGGTGCTATTGAACCAAAAATTAAGATATCTGAAAATACTGAAAAAATTACTAATCCAGGTTATAAAAAAGTTTATCGCTTAATTGAAAAAGAAACAAATAAAGCAATAGCTGATATTATATCATTTGCTGATGAAGTATTGGATTCTACTCAAGATTTAACAATTTATCATCAATTATCACCTTGGAAAAATAAAACACTTAAAGGCGAAACTTATGATATTGTTCCTCTTCAACATCTTATCTTTGATAATGGAACATGTGTTTATCCAAAATTAGCACTCAACGATATTAGAGAATATTCTAAAAAACAAAAAGAATTGCTATGGGATGAATTGCTCCGTTTGGAGTATCCTCATGCTTATTATGTGGATCTCACAAAGAAATTATCAGATTACAAATTAAAATTATTAGATAAAGAAAGAGAAAAATAGAGGTATATTATGGTTATTACAGTAGTTGGATTAGGAGTTGTTGGGGGAAGCTATGTCCAGGCACTGAAAGGATTAGGTTATGATGTTTATGGTGTTGATTTAGATGAGGAAACTTTAAGACAAGCAAAAGAAGATGGATGCATTATTGAAGGCTATCAAGACGCACATGATATTGTAAAAAAAAGTGATATGACAATTATTTGTCTTTATCCATCTCAAGTTTTAGACTTTATTGCGACTCATGAGTTTAAATCAGGTTCTTTAGTGACAGATGTCGTAGGTATCAAATCCTATTTTTTAGAAAAGGCTTTAAAATTAATAAGCGATGATGTTGAATATGTCAGTGGACATCCCATGGCTGGTAAAGAAAGTCGTGGTTATACTTATGCTTCTAAAGATGTATTCATTGATGCTAATTATATTATTATAGAACATGAAAAGAATACAAAAGAAGCTATTGAATTTATGTGTCAGTTTGTTTCTAAGTTAGGCTTTAAAACAGCTCGTATAATGAGCCCTTATGATCATGATGAAATCATTTCATTTACATCACAATTATCTCATGTTATAGCTGTTTCATTAATAGATAGTGATACACAAAAGTTTGATACAAAAAAATATACTGGTGACTCTTATAGAGATTTAACAAGAATTGCCAACATTAATGAAGAACTATGGTGTGAATTATTTCTTAATAATAAAAAGTTTTTATTGCAGTCCATTAATAATTTTGAAAAACAATTTGATAAGTTAAAAGGTGCTATTATTAATGATGATAGTGATACAATGATAGAGATGTTTAAAGAGGCTGCAAAAAGAAGAGAGGCACTTGAACAAAAGGATGAATAAAAATCCTTTTGTTTTCATATAGGAGAAATTTATGATTAAACTTACAAATCTTACAAAACAAGAATTGCATCAAATAGGCGTTTCGATTGGCGAAGCTTTTTATGATGAAGGGGAAGGAGCTTTCATGACATTACCCAGAGAAGATGCCATTAAATTATAAAACCTCATTTGCACCGTGTGCGTCATTAAAATAAAAAAACAT
>JAJQDJ010000245.1 GCA_021202205.1 Erysipelotrichaceae bacterium | reverse complement strand
ACCCGTAAAGTCATTAACATATAATTTCTTAAAAATAAACTTAATGACATTGAGGGCTTAAGCCCTTTTTATAAGTTTAATAAACGTTTTGTATCTCTTGCAATCATGAGTTCTTCATTGGTTGGTACAACAAAGACTTTAATCTTAGATTCAGGTTTTGTAATAAGTCTTTCACCATTACCATTTTCATTAGCATCATCATCAATCACAACACCTAAAGCATCGCTAATTAATCCAATGGTTTCTTTTCTTGCAAATGCTGAATTTTCACCAATACCTGCAGTAAAGGCAATAGCGTCACATCCACCTAATGCAATATGATATCTACCGATGTATGCAATAACACGTCTGAAGAAAATATCAATTGCGAGTTTAGCTCTTTCATTTCCTTCATCCGCAGCTGCGCATACATCTCTAAAATCACTAGAAACACCAGAAACTCCTAGTAATCCAGATTCTTTATTAAGCATATTGATGACTTCATTACCATCGATACCAACTTCTTTGATTAAATAATCAATAACTGATGCATCAATATCACCACTACGTGTACCCATCATAATTCCAGCTAAAGGAGTAAATCCCATTGAGGTATTGATTGATTTGCCGTCTTTAACTGCTGTTAAAGAACCACCAGCTCCTAAGTGAGCTACAATAATTTTAGAATGTTCAGGATTACCCAATAAATCAATAACACGTTGTGAAACATATTTATGACTAGTTCCATGAGCTCCATATTTTCTAATCTTGTAATCAGTATAATACTTATATGGAATAGGGTAAATATAACAACGTGGTTCTAGAGTTTGATGGAAGGCTGTATCAAACACTGCTACCGCACCAGCGTTTGGAATCGCTTTCTTAAAAGCATAATAACCTGTTAAATTAGCTGGGTTTTGTAATGGTGCTAAAGATTTCAATTCATCAATCTTACTAACAACATCATCATCAATCACAGCTGATTCACTAAAATAAGTACCACCTTGAACAACTCTATGTCCAACACCTTTAATTTCATCCAAAGAAGATACAATATTTTTTTCTAATAAAGTATCTAAAAGCATGTCAACTGCTTCACTATGAGTTGGAATAGGTAATGTACGACTATCTTTTTCACCATTATATTTGATTGTAAAAATTGAATCCTCTAATCCTATTCTTTCTACTACACCAGATGTAATAACTGTTTCATCATCCATTTCAAATAATTGAAATTTTAATGAAGAACTACCTGCATTAACTGCAATAACTTTTGCCATGTATAAAATCCTCCTTAGAAATATTATATCATCAAATAATTAAAAAATTAATGGGAAAAACAATATAATTAAAAAAACTTGATTTATATACAAAAAAGTATATAATAATAACGAGCCAGGGGTGCTAATGCTGAGAAAGATGAAAATCTTATCCCTTATGATCTGAACTGGATAATGCCAGCGTAGAGAGTGCAAATAGACTTTTTTTTGCTTTCCTGCGACGGAAAGCTTTTTTATTTGCTGGCTCCAATAAAGGAGGAAAAAATGAAAAAATTAGAAATCAAATTAAACGCAAAAACTATGTCTTATATGGCTATGTTTATTGCCTTGCAAGTAGTATTGCAGTTAGCTTTTAGCTTTATTCCATCGCAACCAAAAGGTGGTAATATTTCTATTGATTTATTACCTGTTATCTTATCAAGTTATTTGATGGGGCCAAGTTATGGGTTGCTTGTTGGATTCATGGCAACAATTATCCAATTTGCTTTAGGAATGGCTGTTTATTATGGACCTTGGTCAGTTGTATTGGATTATTTGGTGCCTGTTTCTATCGTTGGATTAGCAGCTTTGTTTCCTAGTACAAAGTTAAAGAATACAAGTATTTATTGGGGTATTATTATCACTATGATACTTAAGTTTTTATCTCATTTTGCTTCGGGAGCATGGTTATTTGGCATGTATGCACCAGAAGGTATGAATGTTTATGTGTATTCTTTTACATATAATATTGTGTATTGTTTACCTACACTTATATTATGTTATATTGCTTTTATGGTTGTTTATCCTAGACTTAAAAATGCTATTAAAGTACGTTAAAAAACTCTGCAATTGCAGAGTTTTTATTTAATCTAAATGAGGTCCAGCGTTTTTGACACGATCTGGGAAGTTAGAATATTGTTTAAAGTTTTCTTCAAACATTTTTACTAATTTCTTAGCTATTTCATCATATTGATCTTTATGTGTCCATGTTGCTTTTGGATCTAACAATTCACTAGGAATATCTGGACAGAATTTAGGAATATCTAAATTGAAATAAGGATCCGTTTCATAAGCGACATAGTCTAATTCACCATTAATAGCTGCATTAATCATGCGTCTTGTATATTTCAAAGGAATACGTTTACCAACACCATAGCTTCCGCCAACCCATCCAGTATTAACTAAGAATATATTAGCATTAGCCTTTCCTACACGTCTTTCAAACATATTCGCATATAACAATGGATCCAGTGGTAGGAATGGTTCACCAAAACATGTAGAGAATGTTGCTTCTGGTTCAGTAACACCTGCTTCAGTACCAGCTAATTTACTTGTGTAACCAGAAACAAAGTGATAAATAGCAGCATCTGTTGATAATCTTGAGATTGGTGGCAATACTCCAAAAGCATCAGCGGCCAAGAAGAAAATTGTCTTAGGTATAGGTGCAACACCATTAGGATCAATATTAGCAATGAAGTTTACTGGATATCCAACTCTTGTATTTTCAGTAATAGAATCATCATTAAAATCAATAATACGTGAATCTTCAAATAATTGAACATTTTCTGCAACGGCACCAAATCTTACAGCATCCCAAATTTCACGCTCTGATTCTCTTGTTAAACCAATACATTTAGCGTAACATCCAGCTTCAAAATTGAAAACAGTTGTACGTGACCAGCCATGTTCATCATCACCAATAAGCTTTCTATTAGGATCGGATGATAAAGTTGTTTTACCTGTACCTGATAAACCAAAGAATAAAGCAGTTTTACCATCATCGCCAACATTAGCAGAACAGTGCATTGTAAAGACATTTCTTTGTGGTAACATATAATTCATAATTGTAAACACACATTTTTTAATTTCACCACAATATCCAGTACCAGCAATCACTACAAGATGTCTTTCAAAATCAATTAAAATTGCAGCTTCACTATTTAAACCTAAAGTCTTATAATCCACTTTATATTCTGGTGCTACTAAAATGAGAAAATCTTCAGTAAAATGCTGTAATTCACGATGTGTAGGTTTAATTAATAAATTTGAAATAAATAAGTTTTGACTTGCTCTTTCATTGACAATTCTAAAACCATATGAATATTCAGGATTAGCACCTGCATAACCATCGAACACATATAAATCTTTATCTGTAAAGTGTTTACAAACTTCTTTGTAAACGATATCGAAAACTTCCTTTGATACAGGCTTGTTTACCTTACCCCAGGCAACCTTATCATGAACAGCTGGTGTATCAATAATAAATTTGTCGTTTGGTGATCTACCAGTACGTTCACCAGTATTAATACATAAAGCACCAGCACGGGAAAGTCTACCTTCACCATTTAATAATGCTTTTTCTACAAGTGAACCTGCTGGCACATTACGATGTACAGTTCCATGAGTTTCAATACCATATTTTCTTAAATCAACTTTATTCATTTAATAACCCCCTTATTTGAATATTTTGATTTATATTTTTATATAGAAGATATTTTCACCCCGATAAAATTTTATCTTCTACCTGAGTATTATTTCATATTTCTATGTAAAAATCAACATAATAAAAATGAAAATTCAATAAAGAATGATATTTTTTCATTTTATGCAATATAATACATAATTATTAACAAATTATGAAGGAAATGAAAAAGTTGGAAATATCAATACTTATAAAGAATACTATTGTACTTACAAGACCATATGATGTTAATATGACCATCAATATTATTTCCAATAAATCATTTGACTATTCGATTCCATCAAGTCATATAGTCAATTCATTTATAATTGCTTTTTCTAGAATGTAGTTGAATGTTTATTATTTTAGTGATATTTTAGGGGAAATAATATGTGAACTTAATTGTTGGTATTTAGGATATAATGTTATAAATTGGATATTTTATCACAAATTACCAAAATATTTATTGTATAAAACTTTCAAAATAATGATTTCTTGTGTATAATAGTCATGTTATTGAAAAGAGGTATGAAGTTTATGCAAGCATTGGTTGGTGAAGATGTGCTTATTCATTGTTATAAGCATGACGGGAGTATTCATCGCTGTTGGGACAAAGGACATGTTCTCGAGGAGACAGATCAACATTTTATAGTGATTAATAATCGTACATTGGTTAGTGAATCAGATGGCAGAAAATGGTATACAAGAGAACCAGCTATTTGGTATTTTCCTAAGAATCAATGGTATAATGTTATATGTATGATAAGAAAAAATGGGGTTCATTTTTATTGTAATTTGGCCTCACCTACATTATATGATGGTGAAGCTATTAAATATATCGATTATGATTTGGATTTAAAAGTATTTCCAGATTATAAATATCGTATTTTAGATGAAGAAGAATATGAACAAAACAGTCAAAAAATGAAATATGGTCAGGGAATCGATGCTATTATTCATAAACAGCTTAATTTACTTATTGATGATGCTATGAACATGTCTGGGCCTTTTAGACCAGGATTTGCACAATACTGGTATCAACAATATCAAAAAAGTTCAAGGAGGTCATCATGATACAATTATTAAATGAAAAAGAAATGATAGAATTTGGAAAATCATTGGGACAACATTTATTTGAAGGTGCCATCCTTACCTTGAACGGTGAATTAGGAGTAGGCAAAACAACTCTTACAAAAGGTATTGGTCAAGGTTTAGAGGTAAAAAAAATCATTAATTCTCCAACATTTACGATTGTTAAGGTGTATCATGGGAATAAGACTCTCTATCATTTTGATGCTTATCGTTTAGAAGGACAAAATGAGGAATTGGGTTTTGAAGAAATGTTTGAAGATGATGGGGTTTGTGTGATAGAGTGGCCTCAATATATAGAAGATATTCTACCTGTTGAAAGATTTGAGATATATATTAAAAAAAATGAAGATCAATCACGTTCTCTTTCTTTTATTGCTAAGGGAGATAAATATCGACAATTATTAGAGGAGATGAGTTTATGTTAAGATTAATAATGGATACATCTAATCATTATTTATTGATTGCTTTATATAAAAATGAACAATGTCTAGAAGTTATTCAAGAAATGGGAGTCAAGCGTCAATCAGAAAACGCGATTCCAGCTTTATCTGCTTTGCTACAAAAATATAATATAGAATTATTGGATATTCATGAAATGATCATAACTTTGGGTCCTGGATCTTATACAGGTGTAAGAGTAGCTATGACCATTGCCAAAACACTCAGTGTTATAAGTCCTATAAAAATAAAGGCAGTATCTTCTCTAGCATCTTATGCAGGTCTTGATAAATGTGTATCGGTGATTGACGCAAGAAGTCAAAAAGTTTTTGTATGTGCTTATGAAAATGGCAAACCATTGATTAATGAACAATTAATATTGATTAAAGATTTTGAAGACTTTATGCGAGATTATAAAGATTTTAAAGTTGTTGGTCAATGTGAAATTGTTGGATATCATAATATTGAAGTTGATTTGGCTAATAATATTTATCATTTGGCTTTAAATAGTGATTCTTTAAAAAATGTAGATGCATTGGTTCCAAGATATTTAAAAGATGTTGAGGCTAAGAAAATATGTCTTTAAGATTTATGGAAATAAATGATTTAAAAAGGATTATTGAATTAGAAAAGCAATTATTTATAGATGAAAGCTGGAGTGAAAAAGATTTTTTATATGAAATGAATGAAAATGATTTTTCATTCAATTATGTTTTAGAAGAGAATCATCAAATTATTGGCTATGTAGGATTATGGCTATTATATGAGCAAGCACAAATCATAACTATAGGTGTTGATAAAGCTTATCAAAATAGTGGATATGGTTCCTATATGATGGAAAAAATGATTGATTTAAGCAGGTATCATGGATGTTCTCATATGAGTTTAGAAGTTCGTGTATCTAATATTCCAGCAATTGCTTTATATAAAAGGTATGGTTTTGAAATAGAAGCTATACGTAAGAATTATTATCGTAATTATGAAGATGCCTATTTGATGGTAAAGAGATTGGAGGGTCATGAATGAGTCTTATTTTAGCCATAGAATCGAGCTGTGATGAAATGTCAGTGGCTGTTTTAAAAAATAAAAGAGAAATATTAAGTAATATTGTTGCGAGTCAGATTGATACGCATCGATTGTATGGTGGAGTTGTACCAGAGATTGCCAGTCGTATGCATGTAGAATGTGTATCAACAGTATTAAAAACAGCTTTAAGTGAGGCGAAAATCGATATGAAAGATGTTGATGCTATAGCTGTGACGAAAGGGCCAGGATTGGTTGGTAGTTTACATGTGGGAATGCAAGCCGCTAAAACATTAGCACTTGCTTATCATAAACCTTTAATTGGTGTTCATCATATTGCAGGACATATTTATGCTAATGAATTGGTTGAAGATATTGAATACCCATGTTTATGCTTGGTGGTGAGTGGTGGACACACTGAATTGGTTTATATGAAACATGTGTTTTCTTTTGAGGTTATTGGTCAAACGTTGGACGACGCAATTGGAGAAGCTTATGATAAGGTTGGTCGAGTTTTGCATTTGCCTTATCCAGGAGGTCCAGTGATTGACAAACTAGCTAATCAAGGAAAGCATCGTTATAAGTTACCACTTCCTATGAATGATGATAGCTATAATTTTTCTTTTAGTGGTTTAAAATCAGCAGTCATTAATTTGAAGCATAATGCTGATCAACGTGGTGAAGAAATCGTTAATGAAGATTTGGCTTGTTCTTTTCAGGATGTGGCTATTGAAGTTTTGGTTTCTAAAACTATTAAAGCTGCTCAAGATTATCTTGTTAAAGAAATTATTGTAGCAGGTGGTGTCAGTGCTAATAGTGGCTTAAGAAGAAAATTGACTGAAAGAAGTTCAATGAAAGTCTTATTTCCACCAATGGCTTATTGTACAGATAATGCTGCGATGATTGCTTCAGCGGGCAGGATTATGTATGAAAATTCAATGTTTTCAGCTCTTGACTTAAGTGTCAAACCTAGTTATGATTTAGAAGAAGAAAGTGTGGGGGAGTAGAATGGAAAAGAAAAATCAAAAAATATCAAATGCAACAATGAATCGTTTTCCTGTTTATTTAAAAGCGTTGCGTAATATGCAACATGAAGGGAAAGACACATTTTTATCAAGTGAATTAGCAGAAGTAACAGGTATTTTAGATACAACAATTAGAAGAGATTTTGGCTTTCTAACGGATAAGGAAACGTTAGGAAGAAGAGGTGTTGGCTATGATACGAAGGAGATTATTAATGTTTTAAGTAATGTTCTCGGTTTAAATTTGGATGAACCGATTGTATTAATTGGTATTGGTAATTTGGGAAGTGCTATTTTAAAATACAATAGATGGCAGTATACAGTTGGTCAAATTGTATGTGGCTATGATCAAGATGTTAATAAAGTAGGAGAACAATTTGGAGTGAAATTGATCCATATAGATGATTTAGAAAAGACTTTTCCTAAAGGCTGTAAAATAGCTATTTTAGCTATTAGTGATAATGTTCAATCTACAGTTGATCGTTTAATGGCTTTGGGAGTGAAAGGTATTGTTGATTTTACTCATACGCATTTTACTGTCAATAAAGATGTTGTTGTTCAAACAGTTGATGTTGTTGTAGCTATACAAGAACTTGTGTTAAAAATGAATGCCCAGGATTAGGAGGAATAGATATGTTTGAATTTATGACTATTAGAGAATTATATGAGATGGTTTTAGCTGGTGAAGATTTAGAAAAAGAAGCTTTAGAATATGTTGAATTAGATGGTTGGGTAAGGACACATAGATCAAGTGGAAAAGTATCTTTTATTGCATTGAATGATGGGACTTATTTTAGAAATTGTCAAATTGTATATACAACATTGGATAATTTAGAAGAAGTCAAACATATATCCACAGGAAGTGCTATTAAAGTTCTTGGCAAGTTTAAATTAACCCCTACAGCTAAGCAACCTTTTGAAATAGAAGCAACTCAAATTACTATTGAAGGATTGTGTGATGAAGACTATCCATTACAAAAGAAAAGACATTCCTTTGAATATCTACGTGAAATTCCTCATTTAAGACCACGTGCTAATAGTTTTTATGCTATATATCGTTTAAGAAGTGTTTTATCCATGGCTATTCATGAATTTTTTCAATCTCAAGGATTTGTTTATGTACATACACCAATTATTACAAGCAATGATGGTGAAGGTGCTGGTGAAATGTTTAGAGCAACAACTATTGATGATACAAATTTTGAAGATGACTTCTTTGGAAAAGAAGCTTATTTAACTGTTACTGGTCAACTACATGTAGAAGCTTTTTGTATGGCTTTTAGAGATGTCTATACTTTTGGTCCGGCTTTTAGAGCAGAGAACTCTAATACTTCTAGACATGCGAGTGAATTTTGGATGATTGAACCAGAAATAGCTTTTGCTGATTTGGAAGATGATATGGATTTGATTGAAGATATGGTGAAATATTGTATAGAATATGTTTTAGACAATGCACCTGAAGAAATGTCTTTCTTTAATCAAATGATTGATAAAGATTGTATTAATCGTATTAGTAAAGTTAAAGATAGTGAGTTTAAACGAATGACATATACTGAAGCTATTGATATATTATTAAAAGCAGATGAAAAGTTTGAAAATAAAGTATTCTGGGGTATGGATCTTAATAGTGAACATGAACGTTATATTTGTGAAAAGGTTGTAAAAGGTCCTGTATTTTTAACTGATTATCCTAAAGAAATCAAAGCTTTCTATATGCGTTTAAATGATGATAATAAAACTGTGGCCGCTTGTGATTTATTGATGCCTGGTGTTGGTGAATTATGTGGAGGTAGCCAAAGAGAAGAACGTTATGATGTCTTAGAAAAAATTATGGATGAAAAAGGTATGCAAAAAGAAGGCTTACAATGGTATATGGATTTAAGAAGATTTGGTGGTTGTAAGCATGCTGGTTTTGGTTTGGGGTTTGATAGATTTTTAATGTATTTAACAGGTATGCAAAACATTAGAGATGTTGAACCATTCCCAAGAACACCTCGAAATTTAAAATTCTAGTAAAAAAAGGCCGATGGATAATCGGCCAATGGCATGAACTTAAGGGATTCGTATCTCTTGGGCTCATGCCTTTTTATATA
>JAJQDJ010000307.1 GCA_021202205.1 Erysipelotrichaceae bacterium | reverse complement strand
AAAGGAACAGGTAGTGAAAAGCCTAAATATTATACCAAGCTTTGACACTACCAAACTATCGAAGAGGTGAAATCATGAAAACATTAGTTTTAGCAGAAAAACCTTCTGTTGGTAAAGATATTGCTAGAGTTCTTCATTGCTCTAAGAATATTAATGGTGGATTAGAAGGAAAACAATATATTGTGACATGGGCATTGGGCCATCTTGTGACATTGGCTGATCCTGAAAAATATGATGATAAGTATCAAACATGGAAGTTAGAAGATTTGCCTATAATGCCAGATAAAATGAAAACAGTTGTAATAAAGCAAACAGCTCATCAATACAACAACGTAAAAAAATTATTAGAAAGAAAAGATATCAAAGATATTATTATTGCCACTGATGCAGGTAGAGAAGGAGAATTGGTCGCACGTTGGATTATTTATAAAACCCATGTCAAAAAACCAATGAAACGTTTATGGATATCCTCAGTTACGGACAAAGCAATAAAAGAAGGTTTTCAGCATTTAAAAGATGCATCTTGTTATGACGCTTTGTATTATAGTGCGTATAGTCGTTCAGTTGCTGATTGGTTAGTAGGCATCAATGCCTCACGTGCTTTAACATGTAAGTATAATGCACAGTTAAACTGTGGTCGAGTACAAACACCAACACTAGCTATGATAGCAATGCAAGAAGACAAAATACGTAATTTTAAACCTAAGACTCATTATGGCATACAAATATTAGCAGATAATCAAAAATGGACTTATACAACAAATAAAAATGAGATCTATTTATTTAACGAAAAAATCATTGATAATATAATTTATAACATAAAAAACAAATCATTAGAAATAAAAGATATTAAAACAACTCATAAGAAAAAGCAACCACCGTTACTCTATGATTTAACAGAATTACAACGAGATGCTAATAAGATATATGGTTTTAGTGCTTCTCAAACCTTGGATATTATGCAATCACTCTATGAATATCATAAAGTCTTAACTTATCCAAGAACAGATTCACGTTATTTAACAGATGATATTGTTCCAACTTTAAAAGAAAGATTACAAGCTTCACTTGGTGGTGATTATGATAACATTATTCATGATATATTAGCAAAACCTATTATAAAAAAGAAACATTATGTCAATAATAATAAAGTCAATGATCATCATGCTATTATTCCTACTGAAGAATCACCTTATTTTGGACAATTTAACGATGCCGAAAGAAAAATTTATGATTTGGTTTTAAAAAGATTCTTAAGTGTTTTGATGGATGATTATCAATATAATAGTACAACTATAACTGCTACTATTGATTCATATCATTTTAAATTACTAGGTATAACAGTCACTCAATTAGGATTTCAGCAATTATATAAAACTGATGAAGAGAATACCTTACCACTATATCAAATACATCAAAAACTTGATGTTATAACTATCAATAAACTAGTGGGACAAACTAATCCTCCTTCTTATTTTAATGAAGCCTCATTACTATCAGCCATGGAAAATCCAACCAATTTTATGCAAGGTAATCAATCTTTAAATAGAACACTTGTTGAAACGGGAGGGTTAGGAACAGTTGCCACAAGAGCAGATATTATCGATAAATTATTCAATAGCTATTTGATTGAAAAACACGGACAAGATATTCACATTACGAACAAAGGGAAACAATTATTAAATCTGGTTCCTGATGATTTAAAATCACCTGAATTAACGGCCAAATGGGAACAGGAGCTCTTTTTAATAGCTCATAAAAAGAAATATTCTAATGATTTTATCAATGAAATTAGAGAATATACAGTCAAACTTATTAATGAAATTAAAATTAATAATAGTCAAGGCACTTATAGACATGACAATATGACACATAAAAAATGCCCAAAATGTGGTCACTATTTATTAGAAGTCAATGGTAAAAAAGGCAAGCGTTTAGTATGTTCTTCAAGAGAATGCTACTATAAAGAAAATATATCTATCATTACTAATGCTAGATGCCCTAATTGTCATAAAAAACTAGAACTTGTGGGTAAAGATGATAAGCAAATGTTTGTATGTAAAACATGTGGCTATCGTATCACTATGAAGCAATTTAAAAAAGATAGAAAAACTCGTCAAAATACAGCAAACAAAGGGGATGTCAAAAAATATTTAAAAAAACAAAATCAAAATACTCAGGATATTGAAGACTCTCCGTTTGCAGCATTATTGTCAATTAAGGATAATTTAAAATAAAGAATATGATTTGTGTATTTTATTTCTTTATGATAAAGTACATGTATAAGAAAGGATGATTGAAATGGCAGAAATTAAACATGTAAAAACAAATGAATTTGATAGTGTAATAAATAATTATAAACTTGTCTTTGTAGACTTCTATGCTGATTGGTGTGGACCTTGTAAAATGCTTGCTCCTTCAGTAGAAAAATTGGCTAATGAACATGAAGAAGTACAAGTTGTAAAAATCAATGTTGATGAAGAACCATCTCTAGCGATGAAGTTTGGTGTACAATCTATACCAACATTAATAACTTTTAAAGATGGACAACCAGTCAATAGACAACTCGGTTTTATGCCTTATGAAGCTTTGGAAGATATGATTAAGTAAGAATGTCTAAATGACATTCTTTTATTGTATTTTTATATAATAAAATGTATAATTCATTCGTACAAGGAGTTGAAATATATGAATCCTAAAATAAAATTTAGACTTAGAATTATAGCAATATTAACAACATTGATATGGATGATGGTGATATTTAGATTTTCAATGGATACGGGGACATCTTCCCATGGTTTGAGTGGTGCCTGTGTGACTCTTTTTAACAAGGCTGTCTTTTATTTTACAGGTAAAGATTTAACCATTTCGATATCACCATCACATTATGCATATATTGAGTTATTCTTTAGAAAGCTAGCTCATATGAGTATTTACTTTATTTTAAGTATTAATGTCATGATCGTATTGTTCACTTTTAATATGAAAATGACATTACGTATGTTTTTATCATTACTTTTATGTTTCTTATATGCATTGTCTGATGAGTTTCATCAACTGTTCGTAGATGGTAGAGGTGCTAGTTTTGTGGATTGTCTTATTGATACTTCAGGAGCTTTTATCGGTATATTTGTAGCATTGTTATTATATTGTGTTATGTATACAATTATGATTAAATATCAAAAATCTAAAGGTAGAATAACCGTAACATATGAAATATGAGAGGTATGAATACCTCTCATTATTGGATGGCAATGCTGCCAAACAACTGCATGTATAATATATCATAGTTGTTCACAATTTGCAACTTAAAAGTTGCGGATAGCATTGTTTTTATAATAATTAAAAAGTATATTGAAGTTATAAAAAAAGATAGATATAATAATAATGAGGTGAACAATGATGGATTATTTTGATAAAATTAAAGAGAGACTTTCTAGTAAATTAAATGGAAAAACATTAACTAAAGAATCTAAGTTAAGAGATTTAGGTATTGATTCATTGGATTTGGTAGATTTGGTGTTTGAATTAGAAGAAGAAATTGGTGTACAGTTTGAGGATGATGATTTATTACAAATTAAGACAGTCCAAGATTTATTAGATTTAATTGATGCGAAAAAATAGATGTTTTATATAAAATTTAATAAATAATCATAAGCTTTTTCTATTAATGACAAAGCTTTGATATTTTGTTTGATTGTTAATTCATAGCTACCTATCGTTTCATTATCCTGTTTGAGTAATAGGTAGCCTACCACATCACCTGCATTTAATGGCGGATTAAGATTTGTATATTGACACTCATAAGTTATTTTACTTGCGTTATTTTTATTTTTGATATAAGTGATATCATTTAATGCAACAATATCAACAGATGATATTGTTGCATTTTTTATATCTACATTTTCTATAACATCATCTTTTTTAAATAAAGTGATACTTTCATACAAAGAAAAACCATAATCTAGTAATTGAGCTACTTCAGTATTTCTTGTGGTAGGATTGCTTTCTTTTAAAACAACAGCAATAAGTCTTAAACCATTTCGTTTTGCTGTTGAAACAATACAATAACCTGCTTCTTTCGTATAACCAGTCTTAAGGCCATCACATCCTTCATAAGAATTCAATAATTTATTAGTATTAACTAGCCAAAATTTAGAATCACTATCCTCGCGAATATAACTATCATAAAGAGATGTCGTCTCGAATAATGTATCACCACCAATATCAATTAAATAAGCAGCCATTGTTGATAAGTCTAAAGCACATGTATAATGATTATCATCATGCAGTCCAGTAGCATTGACAAAATGTGTATTGGTAAGATTTAATTCAGAAGCTTTTTCATTCATCATTTCCACAAAACTATCAATAGTACCTCCAATTCTTTCAGCTATCATCACACAAGAATCATTTGCTGATGCAATTGCTATGGATTTAAATAAATCAGACACACTCATTGTTTCACCTTGTTCTAAGTAGATTTGACTTCCACCCATACTAGCAGCATATTCACTACACGTCAGCTTTTCATCCCATGATAATGATCCTTTATTAATGGCTTCAAACATCAATATCATGGTCATGATTTTTGTTGTAGAAGCGGGATAGAGTTTTTCTGTTTCATTATTTTTGTATAATACTTGTTTTGTTGATGCTTCAATAAGTATAGAACTCTGGGCATTGGCGGCGAGATTTTCAGCATGGATATGATTTATAGAAAATAAAAAACAAAGACATATACATACAAGGATTTTTTTGAACATATTGATACCTCCTATGAAATATATGAAAATAGTGGGATTATTATTCTATTTTTGATGGAGCAATTCTAGTTTTGTCGAATCGATTAACTTTTATTTCAAATTGTTATAGAATGAATGGGCAAAGGAGAAATAGATATGGATATTGAAATAGATGATTATTATATGATTGTTTCTTTTTATGGTAATATTGATAGTAGTCATGTAGAAAGTTATCGTAAGCAATTAGATGAGCTTATTGAAAATAGCCATAATGATATGATTTTTGATTTTACTGATGTAACGATGATTGATAGTTCAGGTATTGGGCTTATATTAGGACGTTATAATCAATTAAAAAATGACAATCGTACTTTAATTATTACAGGCTTAAATAGTGTTGCATATCGTTTATTTGAATTAACTGGTTTATTCAAAATTATGCCATACTTTAGGTCGTTGGATGATATTAAGGAGGGAAAGCTATGAACAAAATGGAAGTATCTTTTAGTGCTACTTTGGATAATGAAAGTGTTACACGAACCACAGTAGCAGCTTTTGTTACTCCGCTTAATCCCACGATTGATGAAATTATAGAGATTAAAACGATTGTTTCAGAAGCAGTCAGTAATGCTATTATTCATGGCTATGGATGTAACGTGGAGTGTCAGGTGTTTATAAGAATGATGATTGAAGATAATCTAATGACATTGATTGTTCAGGATTTTGGTAAAGGTATAGCGGATATTGAAGCGGTTAAAAAACCTTTTTTTACTACTGCTAAAGATGAAGAACATACGGGGATGGGTATGAGTATTATTGAGACCTTGGCAGATAGTTTTGAAATAGAAAGTGTTATTAATATAGGAACCAAATGTATGATAACAAAGAAGTTTCAAAGTGGCAACATCTCACACAATTGAACTTCTTGAACGCGTCCGTTTAGGGGATGAACAGGCAAAAGAAGAAGTTGTCAATGATAATTTGGGTTTGGTATGGTCTATAGTGCACCGTTTTAAGAATAGTTATTATGATAAGGAAGATTTGTTTCAGATTGGCTGTATTGGCTTGATGAAAGCCATTAATAATTTTGATACATCCTATGATGTACAATTTTCTACTTATGCAGTGCCAATTATTTTAGGTGAAATTAAACGTTATTTTAGAGATGATGGAACAATTAAAGTGTCGCGCTCTTTAAAAGAATTAAATATCAAAATTACGAAGGCCAAAGAAATATTACAGAATCAAAACAATAAAGAACCAACAGTGGGAGAAGTAGCTCAATATCTAAATGTTGATAAGCAAGACGTTATTGAAGCTATTGATTCTTCTTATTATCCGACTTCACTCAATGAACCTATTTACGAAAAAGATGGTTCAACTATTCAAGTTGAAGATCGTCTTATTGATAAAAGTCATGCTATGTGGTTTGAAAAATTAGCATTGGAAATGGAAATGGAAAAGCTTGACGAAAAAGAAAAAACAATTATGTATTTACGATATCATGAAGAATATAACCAAGAAAAAGTAGCGCAAATATTAGGTATTTCACAGGTTCAGGAGTCAATATTAGAAAAGAAAATTGTCATAAAATTAAGAACTCGTTTAAATGAACGTTTATAATGTGCTATAATAGCATTGGTGATGAAAATGAATAAAGACGAAGTCAAGAAATCCTTATTAGAATATCTTAAGGTCATAGTCATTACAATAATTGTGACATTTATTATTTTACAATTTATACAAATTTCAAGAGTTGTAGGATCTTCGATGGAACCGACTTATTCTAATGGTAATATAGTATTGGTAGATAAGGTATTTTATAAAAATAGTGAAGCAAATTATAATGATATTGTCATAGTCCAATATGAGGATGAGCAAATCATTAAAAGAGTCATAGGATTACCTGGAGATCATATTGAAATGATTAATAATCAGCTCTATCGTAATGGTGAATTATTAGAGGAGGATTATATTCTCGAAGATATGGAAGGAAATGCGGATTTTAGTTATGATATTCCTGAAGGAAAGATTTTTGTAATGGGGGATAATCGTAATAACAGTTTAGATTCAAGATCAATTGGGTATGTAGATTTTGAAGAAGATGTTGTAGGAAGAGTGTTCTTAAAGTTTTTTTAAGAACATTTTTTAATGTAAAATACTATCACCAGAAGCAAATAAAAAGGAGATCCCATTATGAAAGTAACTATGACTATTCCTTCGATTTGTAACTTCTATCTACAGAAGAGCCAATGGTCTTTTCATCATAAAAGAATAAGACAGGTTTTTCTGTCTTTTTTGATAATATAATATTATTATTTGATGATATTTTTATATAATTAAAGATTTATAAGAATATAATGCTATTAAAGGGGTGATATATTGAACTATGAAATATTGAAGAATCATAGAAGTGGTTATGTTGGCTATTTGTCAGCTAATTTTGATCAAGTTTATCAATATCATATTTCAATGGATGAATATGATGTTACACCACTTTATGATTTAAAAGGACTTGCAAAAAAATATGGTGTTTCACGTATCTGTGTCAAAGATGAGAGTTATCGTTTTCATCTTAATGCTTTTAAAGGTTTAGGTGTAAGTTATGCGGCTAGCCAAATTGAGGGCATTCATACTTTTGTAACGTGTACGGATGGCAATCATGGTAAAGCAGTTTCCTGGTATGCTTCAAAGACAAACCAAAAAGCCATTATTTTTATGCCTCAAGGCAGTGAAAAAAGAAGAGTTGAGGCTATTGAAGCCTATGGTGCTAAGGTCATTGTTACAACCATAAATTATGATGATACAGTCAGATATGCTTATGATTATGCTGTAAAAAATAATGCAATCTTATTACAAGATACAGCTTTTGATAATTATACAATAATACCAACAAATATTGTTCTAGGATATTCTACCTTGATTCATGAAGCACTCAATCAAATGCGTGAAAAACCTACACATGTATTTTTAAAAGCAGGGGTGGGATCCTTAGCAGGTGGAATTACATGGTATTTGCAGCATTATTATGATCATTTACCAGTTATAGGTATTATTGAAGCATCAAGTTGTGGATGTATTTATGAGTCTGTTAAACAAAGTCGATATATAAAAATTGGTGGTCATCCACAAACTATTATGGCAGGGCTTAATTGCGGTGAAGCCAATCCTATTACTTTGCCTATTTTAAAAGCATATGCCTCTTATTTTATTAAATGTGATGATGATATAACATTAAAAGGAATGTATCGTGCTCAAAATCCTATAGATGATGATCCATATTTTTCTTCAGGAGAATCAGGAGCAGTTGGATTGGGATTTGTAGAAACTTTATTAGAAAATAATGATCAAACAATCAAGTTTGATCAAAATTCAAAGATATTGGTTATTAATACAGAGGGGGTTTTATAATGAAAGATTTAATTAAATTTGTGCAAAAAGCAGTGCAGACAAGAAGCTATTCAGATGAAGAAGAAGACATGGCTATTTTATTAGTCAATGAAATGAAAAAACTTCAATATGATGAAGCATATATTGATTCTACGGGTAATGTAATTGGGCGTATTGGTAGTGGTCAAACTATTATTCATTTTGATGGTCATATGGATACTGTTGAAGTTAATGATGGTGATTTATGGCAGCAGCCACCATTTTCAGGTTATGTTGTTGATGGCTATTTGTGGGGTAGGGGTAGTGTTGATATGAAATCAGCTCTATGTGCAGCAATATATGGTGCAGCCAAAGCTAGAGATTTAGGTTATCTAGATGATAAGACAGTTTATGTGAGCGGTACTGTATGTGAAGAGTATTGTGATGGTGTTAATTTAAAATTGCTATATGATGAATTAAAAGTTAAACCAGATTATTGTATTATTTGTGAACCCAGTGGCAATGTTATTACATTAGGTCATAAAGGTAAAGCGCTAATTCGTATCACAACGCATGGTATTTCGGCACATGGATCAGCACCAGAAAAAGGAAAAAATGCTGTTTATGAAATGGCAGAAATTATCCAACGTGTTGATAAACTTAATCAGTCATTATCCAAAGAGGGTCCTCATGGGACGATTGTCTTATCCGATATATCGTGTGTATCTGCTTCATTAAATGCTGTTCCTAGTTCTTGTTCTATTTATTTGGATAGACGTTTGGCTTTGGGAGAAACGTTGGATCAAGTTAAAAATGAAATGAATAAACTTATCGAAGGAAAGGATGCATCCTGGGAAGTAGGAACGCTGATTCATCACAGTTGGAAAGGTAAAGAATTATATTATGAACCAATGCACGATCCATGGATGATTGATAAAACGCATCCACTTACTCAAGCTTTGATTTGTAGCTATGAAAGAGTTTATGGATCTGAAGTCAATCAATTTGATTTCTGGGATTTTGGTACAAATGCGATTATACCCGTGTCTTTAGGTATTCCAACCATTGGTTTTGGGCCAGGAGAATATAAGTTAGCTCATATGCGAGATGAACATTGTAGCGTTGATCAAATATTAAAAGCATCTGATATTTATTGTCAGCTAATCAATGAATTATAAAAAAGGGGTTCACATTGAGTGATCCCCCAATGACATGAACTTAAGGGATTCGTATCTCTTGGGCTCATGCCTTTTTATAT